>DASPRM010000156.1 GCA_035624455.1 Terriglobales bacterium | reverse complement strand
TTCTTCGCCCGGCCGCCACCTTCTTCTACAACTACTTCCTTCGGCTGGGATTCCTGGATGGCCGGGAAGGGCTGCTTCTGCACCTCTATCACGCCGGGTATGTCTCGTGGAAATATGCCAAGGCCTGGGAGCTGAACCGGTCGCGCCCGGGCTGACTCTGTGTGGGGCGGACACTCTTGTCCGCGGCCTATTGGCCCGATCCTTCCTAGGCGAATCCCGTCGTAACCTTCGTGGTTGAAAAAGGGGGTCTGAAACACGAAGGGAACGACCGTGGCCGTTCCCCAAGGACAGGGTATTGTCACCGTCCGATCGCTATACCCCGTTTACCCACCGTACTCGCGGTTCGCTTTCCAAGTCACGGGGAGGCATCTTGGTTTGTCTCTTGGCTCGGTTCTTGAGCTCGACGTCATGCCCCGGGTTGGCCTGCTTCGGTTTGGCTGGCGCTTCCGCTTCAGGAGAGGCATCCTGCGCAGTTTCTCCCTGCGCCGCCTCCATCTCTGCCTGGGCCTTCTCGCGCTGCTGTTCGAGATTCCTGGTCTTGACCGCCGTAAGCTCCAGGCTGTCGAGGAACAGCGTCTTAATCAGCATTTGCTGAGAACTGATGGTTTGACCTTGGCGATCCACGATCAAGGTTACCAGTAACGCGGCAAACAAGAACAACACCGCTACCCAGTGACGTCTGACCCAGGATCCTTGCGGAACTCCCAATGTGACGAAGTAGCCTCCCACAGCGCACCCCAAACAATTGATCTCTCTTCTGCACCCGTCAAAGTGCATATCGAGTACCAAACTATTCATGAGATGCTGGAAGCTAACTCCACGATACACACCAGTTGTAAATGTAGAGAAAAATTCGCATCCAGGCGGCTTGTGCAAAAGATTGCACATCGAATGGAAACCCTCGCCCATAGCGGCCATAAGTAGGCGAGGGCTGTTACTCCTTTGGGATTAGCCACTGCGCTCGGCCTGGTTGTCACTGACAGCGCTTGGATAGCGGAGTAACATTCGAATCGTTACCTTTCCTTCTGTTGTTACTGTCAGCATGCTGACAGCAGGTCGTCACATCGACGGGAGGCGGCCAATGATTGACCTTCACCTGGTGCGTCTTATCGAATCCCACGCAGACGAGCTGGCACAGGCTTTGATGCAGAAACTACAAGCCAGTCATCGCTGCTCCGACATGGAAAGAGTGCCTAGCTCGGAAATGCAGGCGCGTGTCCTCGAGGTCTACAAAAATCTCACCGACTGGCTCCTGAACAAGACCGAAGAAGACATTGAAGCAACTTACAAACACCTCGGGCGCCGCCGCTGGGAGCAGGGTGTTCGCTTCGACCACCTGTATTGGGCACTGATCGTCGTCAAGGAAAATCTCTGGGACTTCCTGCAGGAAGAGGGCGTTGCGGAAACGCAGATTAATCTGTATGGAGCACTGGAGCTCCTGCATCTGACGGAGCAGTTTTTCGACCGCGCTATTTATCACGCGGCGGTGGGATATCGCGAAGCGTCGCGCACGGCGTCCGTTCGCGCGGCGTGAATGGGATTGCATTTTGCACTCAGCAATCAGCGGCCAGCCGTCAGCTGTTTCGCCCCACGCAGGGGCTCCCTTATCATAGTTAGAGGCCCCTCAGCAGCATAAAAGTGAGTTTTCACGCATACACTGATTGACTCCACGCCGCCCCACGGAGCCGCCCGACAGGGGTTCGTTCGTATCTTCCTTACTCGCGCCATGTTGCTCGATTCGCAGCCATCTGCCAAGATAGAGGCATAAACCGCGCTTATGCCTCGTAAAGCCAGACCGGATACCGGCATCAAAGAATCTGCCATTCACGATGTTCTCGAAGGCCGCCATCCTTCTGCTTCCGAAAAGGACTGGGCGGAGAAAACGCTGGCTCCTTCGCTAGAGAAGAATCCCGAAAAGCCTATCGGCGCGCCTACCGGCACGAATCTCGACGAGTGCGGCGAAGCCCGCTTCAGCACGATTTCGAACGTTCCGCTGCGCCGCCTTTATACACCGGCTGACCTGCCGGAAGATTGGACCTACGAAAAATACCTTGGCTATCCTGGCCAGCCACCGTATACGCGGAGCATCCACGCCACGGGTTATCGCGGCCGTCTGTTCACCATGCGCCAGTTCTCCGGTTTCGCCTCTCCGGAGGAGACCAACCAGCGCTACAAATATCTGCTCGCGCACGGCGGTGGTGGTCTTTCGGTAGCTTTCGATTTGCCGACCTTGATGGGGTACGACTCTGATCATCCGTTCAGCGAAGGCGAAGTCGGAAAGTGCGGCGTGGCCGTCGATTCGCTGGAGGACATGGAGATTCTTTTCGATGGCATCGACCTGGAGAAGACCACCACCTCGATGACCATCAATTCTCCTGCCTCGGTGCTTTGGGCGATGTACCTGGTAGTGGCAGAAAAGCAGGGCGCGGACTGGAAAAAGATTTCCGGCACGATCCAGAATGACATTCTCAAGGAATACATCGCGCATAAGGAGTACATCTATCCGCCGGCGCCATCGATGCGGCTGGTGATCGATACCTTCGAGTTCGGTTCGAAGTACACGCCGAAGTGGAACACCGTCTCGATCTCCGGCTACCACATCCGCGAGGCCGGATCCACGGCGCTACAGGAACTCGCGTTCACTATCTACGACGGTGTGGAGTACGTCGAGTGGGCGCTTCGCCGAGGCCTCGATGTGGATGAATTCGGTCCTCGCCTCAGCTTCTTCTTCAACGCCCATAACGATTTCTTCGAGGAGATTGCCAAGTACCGCGCCGCGCGAAAGATCTGGTATCGGCTGATGCAGGACCGCTTCCACGCGCGCAATCAGCGCACCTGGCTGATGCGTTTCCATACGCAGACGGCCGGCGTATCGCTTACTGCTCAGCAGCCCATGAACAACATCGCCCGCACTGCCATCCAGGCGCTGGCAGCGGTGCTCGGGGGCACCCAGTCCCTGCACACCGACGGTTACGACGAAGCCTTGGCTCTGCCGACGGAGCAGGCAGCACGTATCGCGCTGCGCACCCAGCAAATCATCGCTTACGAAACTGGCGTCACCCAGACCATCGACCCACTGGCTGGGTCCTATTTTCTGGAGCGCTTTACTCTCGACATGGAAAATGGCGCTTTCGATTATTTTGGCAAGCTGGATGCCATGGGGGGCATGGTCAAAGCAATCGAGCGCGGCTATCCCCAGAAGGAGATCGCGGAAGCCAGCTATCAATACCAGCGCGCAGTGGAAGCACGGGAGAAGATTATTGTCGGCGCCAACGAATTTACGGTCGAGGAGCCGGCGCCCGAGATCCTCTATATCGACGAGAGCGTCGCCCGGCAGCAGTCCGAAAAACTCAAGCGCCTCCGCCAGGCGCGCTCGAATGACGAAGTGCGCCGCCGCCTCGATGCCCTGAGGAAAGCAGCCGCCCAGGAGCCGAAGGTGAAGCCCGACGGGTCTATCTCCGACGCTAACACCATGCCCTATATCATCGATGCCGTTCGCGCCTATGCCACGGTGGGCGAGATCTGTGATGCGCTGCGCGAAGTGTACGGCACTTACGAAGAGACTAGCCTGACGTAGATTCTGTTGGACCGAAGGCCTGTCAGCAAATTCTTACTCTGAGCGAGGACGCGGCGAACCGTTCCGCGTCCGAGGCGAAGGACCTTGCGTCTTCTCCTCCCAGGAATGGGGCCTGTACTCCGAACCCGCAGTTCTGTCGGTCCTCGAGATTCGCTGAATGCTGGCTACTGATTGCTGATTCCCGGCAACCCCAGCGGTCGCTTCTGGTGTCAATATATTGGGCGTCTGATTTGGACTTCAGACAGTGGCCATGCGCAAGATTCTTCTGGTTCTCACCGCTTGCTTGGCGATCGCGTTCCTGGCCTGGTGGAACTACGCCGCTCTCTCGATCCGGATTCAGCATTACCGCTACCAGGCCAAAGCTCTCTATTACCGCTATTTCGATCCCGTCGACCGCTATACTCGTGCCTTGGCCGGGGGCGGCTTCGCCGATTGTGGGCGCGTACCGCTGGCCCGCGACCCCAGCAACGCCAACCGCTGCGCCTGGCAGGCGTTCAACGCCCACAGAAATTTTCGAGTGATTTATGACCTCGCCGCGCTGGACAGCCAGCCTTTCACTGCGCTGGTAGGAACGCCCGATGGCAGGGTCTTTGAAGTTCGCTTCGACCGCACGTTATCAGCCGCCGACATCCGCTACTCTGGCGAGAGCCGCCGCTGCCCCGACCCGGTCGCCCTTCAGATCGATGAAGATACGGGGACGCTGGTCTGCACGCCCAGCGCAGTAAACGATTCGGAATTCAGCCGCATTCGGTGAACACGAGTTGTTGGGTACAGCTAACCCCATCCACTTTCCGCCAAGCTGTCATTCTGAGCGAGGGCCGAGCTTAATGACGAGGCCCGAGTCGAAGAATCTTGCGGTTTCGTACCTACGACCCGGAAATGCAGCACACTTTCCCGGGCACCGCGCATTTCCATGCTAGAGTTTGTCCAACGGAACACAACAATGCGACAAGCGGTGCTTGTTCTGATTGCAGGCGTGGTTTTCATCGGCAACACGTCAGCTCAGGAACGCGAAACCCTTGCCGACGTGCTCCAGCAGCACGAAATTCCGTCTCCTCCCGCTTCTATTCCCCACCTCACCTCGAGAATCACCAGCTACGACGTGCTCAATGATGACCGTGAATTTCTGATAGCCTATTACATGGTCGACACGGCGGACGAGAACGCATTGCGGCCGCCACTGTTTTTGACACGGTTCGACAAGAAAACCCAGGAATGGCAGCACGTGGCCATTACCGGCCAGAAGTCTGAGGGCCTTCCGGACAGGCCCGAACTACAAGATGATTGCCTTGGTTCAGTCCTGAGAGCGGAGCATCACAACAGCTGGTATTACTTGAATTTGCATTGGAACCCTTCCGCTGGGTGTCTGCTGATTCTGAATGAGGATTTGAGTGTGAGTCATACCTTGCCAGGTGGATCTGCAGGATTCTTTCAAACAGGCTTGCTGGTTTACTCAGGAAACATGGTGCACTTTGCCGACGTACATCCAGAAACGCTCTGGCTCTATGATCCCGCCACGCACAAATCCGAGCAGCTCTATCCGCAAAAGAACGACCCTTTGCGTGGAGCGTTCAGTACACGGTTGGAGAAAGTAATCGATGAAAAACGCTGTATGCACAACAACTGGGGGTGCGATCCGGACAGGTTCACCAGCGATCTCGTCTATCCCATTGAAGTAAACGATCAGACCCAATCGCTGGCTTTCCACGTCCGCTTCGAACCCGAAGGCTTTCTTCCGCGAGAGGAAGCAGAAGACAGCGGGCAATGGGACGATGATGATTACGTTTATATCTATCGTCTCAGTCCCCTGCGTTGGCGCGGATTTTCCATCTACGATCTGAAGCCCAAGTTTGGCACTGACTCGCTGTCCGAACTCCTCACGCCTGCCAAGCTAAAACAAGTATTCGCCACCCCGGCGCCATGAGCACCAATCAGCTTGCGGGGTGTCGTTCGTAATGCATCTTCCGGGATGCTGTAACAATGGTGACCAGAAGAAAGCAGGTCCCTCCACGCGCGCTGGAATCGCCGGCAGGCGATTTCAGCGCTTGATCGGGATGACAGTTGCGCTGAGATGAGATTAGCGGCCGCGTCCTACGGTGCAGCCAAAGCTGTGCTCAAAGCAAACGCAAATTCGTGCGAATCGGCGGCGATCGCAGCTAGAAAGAATATGGGGTGCCGGTCACCCAGCACCCCACGAATTAGTAGCGCGAATGATCCGCTTCTATGCCGCCGCTTCCTTCTTCGTTCCCGCCTTCTGCTGACCCAGAAAGTCGAGTAGCTCGCGGTTCACTTCCTCGGCATGGGTCCATGTGACGCAGTGCGGCCCATCCTTGATCACCGCCAGGCGTGCTCCCTTGACGAGCTTGGCCGTCCGCAGCCCAGCAGCAGAGGGAGGAACAATCCGGTCCCCATCGCCATGGATGACCAGGCTCGGTACATCCACGCGCGCCAGGTCCTGGCGGAAGTCTTCATGCCACGCAGGCACACAAGCCAGGCTGGCCGTAGCAGAGGCTCCGGCTGCGACGTTCCAGCTCGCCTGTACCACCTGTTCACTGACTCGCTTACCCAGCAGTTGGTCGGTGTTGTAAAAATTCTTGAAAAACTCGGTGAAGAAGGTATAGCGGTCGGTCGCCACGGCTTTTTCAATCCCCTGGAATACGCTGGCGTCCACGCCCTCGGGGTTATCCCCCGTCTTCAATAGATACGGTGGGACCGACGAAATGAATACCGCCTTGGTGACCCCCTTCGACCCATATTTACCGATATAGCGCGCCACTTCGCCGCCGCCCATCGAGAAACCTACCAGCGCGAAGTCGCGCAGGTTAAGCTGGGTCACGACCTTTTGCAGGTCCTCAGCAAAAGTATCGTAGTTGTAGCCGATAGTGGGTTGGCTGGATCGGCCGAAGCCTCTGCGGTCGTAGATGATCACGCGGTAACCCGCGTCCAACAGAGCGGGCAGTTGTTTCTCCCAGGACGCGCCGCTCAGGGGATAGCCGTGGATGAGGACTACGGGCTTACCCGTTCCATGGTCCTCGTAATAAAGGTCAATATTGCCGGAGTTTTCCTTACCGACGGTGATATAGGGCATTGACACACTCCTTCCTTGTAGCTGTGAGAATTGCAGTTAATGCGCGAAGCCCGGAGAATCTCTTGGGGGCCTCTAGACACTGCGCACAGTTTCGAACAAGAACCAGGTCCGGCGTTCGGTTTGATCGATCCAGACCTCGATCAAGCTAGCCGTGGCAACGTCGTTCTGCTCTTCGCAAATTTCATGCGCAGAGCGCAAAAAGCGCGTGAGCTGTTGATTGTCGGCGGCAAGCTCAGACATCATGTCTTTGGGTGTCACAAATTCTTCGTTGTTATCTTTGAGCCGCTGATTCCGCGAGATGTCACTGACGGAATGCAGGGTGGTGGCCCCGATCTTGCGGGCTCTTTCCGCAATGTCATCGCTCATGGCAAAGATCTGCTCGGAGTGTTCGTCCAGCAGCAGGTGATAATCGCGGAAGTGCGGTCCGCTCATGTGCCAGTGAAAGTTCTTGGTCTTCATGTATAGGGCAAACACGTCCGCCAATAACTGCCGTAGCGCGGCTGCGATCTCGGTGACGCCGCGGTGGTTGAGATCAGTTGGGGTTTCGAGAACGGCTAGATGTCGTTCCTCCAGTTGAGCCGCAGTGCTCCTGCTCATATGCTGCCTCTCCTTTGATTCTGATTTTGGAAGCCCTGCTAACCAGATTCGCACCAGCCAGGGCTGGCAGAGAAAGACAAAAAATCTGATGCGCTGAATCTTGATTCGGTTGAGAAAATTCTGTGAGTAAGAAAAGAAGCGACGGCCTTCGATATTGCCAGGCCTGATTGTATACCAGCCAGCGCCGGGCAGATGGTGATCCAAGGAAATGGGGTTCCCACCCCCGCCAAAAGAAGGCGAAGGGTGGGGCAAACCCACTGTCAACGAACGCCGCTCTTAACGAAGGCCGCTGTCATGGGGATATCCGCTCGCCATCAGCTCCTCGAAAAACTCAACGTGCTGGCGTGCAATCACTGGCCAGGAAAAGAGTTCTCGCGCCCGCTGCAATCCTCGTTTGGCAAGCTCATCGCGGCGCGCGGGATCATCCAGCAGCTCGCTGATCGCTCGCGCCCAACCAGCCTCCTCGTTCTCGCCGACGACGAGCCCCGCATCGCCCATGACGTGCGGAATCTCACCACTGTCGCTCCCGATTACGGCTACTTCAGTCGCGAAGGCCTCGATGAGCATACGGCCAAATTGTTCGCGCCAGTGCCGCGCAGTCTGGCTCGGGGCGCAGAGAATGTCGACAGCATTCAAGTATGCCGGCACCTCGCTATGGTGCACATTGGTTATGATCCGCACCCGCTCTCTGTACTTCGCCGCCCACTGTCGGAGAAAGGACTCTTCCGGTCCTGATCCGATAAACACCGCCCGCCACTCAACCCTCACGCCATCTACCGCTCGCGTAAGCAGTCGCAAACCTTTTTCCGGCACGAACCTTCCCAGAAAACCGACCACCGGCGGCCCTGTCTGTACCCATCCCAGTTTCTGCATGATGATCGCTCGCGCCGCTGGATCTCTGCGAAAGACGCTCATGTCCACCCCCAACGGGAGAACACGATGCGGCTTTTCGCGATAACCGGCAGTACTCTGCAAAAGTGTCGCTTCCACTTCCTTTCCCGCCGCAATCCATCCAGCGGATTTTGTCACGGCGTAGCTCTCCATATGCGCAAAGGGTGGAGGGTAGCGCTTGGAGAGATTTTGAAAGGTGTAAAAAACCAACGGAGTTTTTTTTGTGTGGAATGCGACTTGAGCGCCTGCCGCGGTAAATGGCTCCTCCCAGCAATGGATCAAGTTCCAAGGTTCCGCCAGGATGTGCCGCAAGCGCGAACTATAGAGCATGCAATGGATGCGTTCCGGCCAGCGCACCCGCACTACCTCCACGCGGCAGGGCTCATGGGACATCGGCTCAAAGGCCGTAGGCCGCAGGTCTCCGCGCATCTCATGGGGCGCAACAACAGTAACTTCCCAGCTTCCTCCGCTCTCTCGTAGTATTTCGTGAGCGATCCTCCGGTTTAATGCCACAACATAGGAATGCGCGATGGACAGCACCCGAACTGCTGGCGGCATGCCTGCATTCTAGGGTCAGGCTGAAGCCGCGGCCAGCGTCAATCCCGCCGGCGCGCGTGAACACTTTGATGCCGGAAGGAAAATGAGAGTCCTCTTCGCCATTCACACACCAAAGGATCCCCGCACCGCCGTCTATCTCAGCACCAAAGAACGCGCGACGTACCTGGAATCGATGGGTTGCGAGTGTTCCATCGTTTCCTACGAAGACTTCCCTCTGCTGGTGAAGCTTGGCCCGCGCTTCAATCCTTTCCTGTTTCCCGTGGCATTGCTGCTCCACATCCTCCAACAGGAGAAACCGTATGACATGGTTATCGCCCACAGTTACTCCGGTTGGCTAGTCTACTGTATCCGTCGTCTATTTGGCCGGCTGCAGTCTCAGCGGCGAGTGACATCCTTTCACGGCCTTGAGCCTCTATACCACAGCGCTCTGTTGGGAGAATCAAGACGTGCGGGCAAACCTCTGACTGTCCGCTATCGCCTGGTCCAGGGTCCTTTCATGAGATGGATCTTGCGAACGGCCTGCCGTAATTCTGACGTGGTGATCTGCCTTAACCCCTCCGAGTCTGCTTATCTCGAGCAGCACGGATGGGCGGAGGCTTCGTGCATTCGGGTTATTGGTCACGGCGTACAGGAGGGATTTTTTGTCCGTCACGAATATCGCCAACTGGCCAATCGCCTGCTTTTCGTTAGCCAGTGGCAACAAATGAAGGGAATACGTTATCTGGTGCAAGCATTCTCGCAGCTGGCGAGCGAATTTCCAGATCTCAGGCTTTGCTGTGCCGGAACGCTATTGTCCGAATGCGATGTCCTGAGCAGCTTTCCGGAACAATTGCGCAGCCGCATCACTGTTCATCCCAGGCTGGAGGCCTCTGATCTGATCACGCTGTATCGAGAGGCGGACATCTTTCTGTTCCCCTCACTTTGGGAGGGTTTCGGGCGGGTACGCGCGGAGGCGATGGCTGCCGCTCTTCCCATGATCACCACGGAAACCGGCGCTCCCCCCACACTGCTGAGCTCCGGCCACAATTCGATCGTAATTCATGAGCGGAGCCCAGAGGAAATTGTGGAGGCGGTTCGCCTCCTTTACGGCAATTCCGAGTTGCGCGCCAAGCTTGGCATGAACGCCCAAAATGCGATCTCCGCCTTGCGCGGCCGGCAGGGGGCGCGGGAATTCGCGCGCGTGATGGATCAGCTTTTGAATCGGACGGCGGTGAAGGCCGGCTAGTCCCAGGAGCCCATATCTCGTACCACTCTGCATCCGCGAGCCCAGCTACGCCGCTGGAGTCGGACAATCGCTCAAGCAAAACTGTCCCCCTCCGCGTCGCGCTCGTGTGCGACTACCCGGAAGAAGATTGGCCGAGCATGGAATTGGTCTCCAGCATGCTTCTGGGAAATCTGGTCGAAAATTTCGGCGACCAGGTCACGGCAGCCGCGATTCGTCCTGCCATGCGCCGGCGGTTCTCCAAGGCTAGCGCCGGCGCCAGCGGCGGCCTGCACTGGAAAGCTGACCGAGCTTGGGCGCGCTTCTTCGATTATCCGCGTACTGTGGCTCAGCTCTCTTCAAACTTCGAGCTATTTCACATTCTGGATCACAGCTACGCTCACTTGGCGAACTACCTTCCTGCGGAACGCGTCATCGTGACCTGTCACGATCTGGACGCGTTCCGTTGCTTGCTGGAACCCGACAAAGAATCACGATCTCTGCCTTTCCGTCTGATGACGCGCCGAATTCTTCGCGGCCTGCGCCGGGCCGCGTGGATCACCTGCGATAGCGAAGCAACCCGCCGTGCTGTGCTTGAACACCGCCTCTTTCCTCCCGCACGGCTTTCGGTTGTCCACAATGGTGTCCATCCTGCATTCTCGCCGCAAGGCAACGGGTCAGCCGACGAGGAAGTTACTCGCCTGCTTCGCCGCGCATCGGGAGAATTGCCCGAGTTGCTGCACGTGGGCAGCACCATTGCCCGCAAGCGAATCGACGTGCTTCTTCAGATATTCGCGAGCCTCCGCCAGATTTTGCCAACCATGCGCCTGCTTCGCGTGGGAGGCGACTTCACTGCCGATCAGGCTTCGATGGCGCGGAGGCTCGGAATCCGTGAAGCCATCGATGTGCTACCGCGCCTCACGCCACAGCTACTTGCTTCCGTTTATCGGCGTGCCAGTTTGCTGCTCCAGCCATCGGAGTCAGAAGGTTTCGGACTGCCTGTAGTTGAGGCTATGGCTTGCGGCACGCCAGTAGTGGCGAGTGATATCCCCGCGCTTCGCGAGGTAGGGGGAGATGCCGCCGTGTTTTGTCCGCTCACCGACGTTCACGGCTGGGTTCGGACCTGCATTGGGCTATTAGAGGCGAAGACTCGGGATCCGCAGCGGGATTCAAGCCGCCGCGCTCTCTGCCTCAAGCGGTCGCAACAATTTTGTTGGACTGAGTATGCCCGCAGGATGGTGGAAATCTATGAGCGAGTTGCCCATCAATGCTGAGCGGTAATCGAACGCATGTGCGAGTGCTGCATATTGGCAAATTCTACCCGCCCCACAAGGGCGGGATGGAGAGCCATCTACAGCAGCTTTGCAGGTCACTGCGGCAATATGTGGATGTCACCGCGATGGTCTCCAGCGAAGGCAGCAGCACCTCACGCGAAATCGATGAGGGAGTACAGGTCCTGCGCGTCGGAACTCAGGCAGTGATCTGGTCGTCGCCCATCTGTCCCGGTATGCTCGCGGCAATTCGTTCGGTGCCCGGGGACATTGTTCACTTTCATCATCCAAACCCAGCTGCGGCTCTCGCCTATTTTTGCAGCCGTCATCGCGGCAAGCTGATCGTTTCCTATCACAGCGACATCGTCCGCCAAGCTCTTCTGGATTCGATATCCATCCCGCTTGTCCACCGGCTTCTTGGCCGCGCGCACGCGGTGGTGAGTATGTCGCCCAACTACATCGAAACATCGCCCATTCTGCGTTGCTATCGCGAAAGGTGCCACGTGATCCCTCATGGCATCGAGCCCGCTGACTTCTCACAGGCTGACCACGCTTCCGTCAGCGAAATTCGCCAACGCTACGGATCCAGGATCGTGCTCGCCATTGGCCGCCTCGTCTACTACAAGGGATTCGAATTCCTGATTCGCGCCATGGCCAACGTTGAAGGTCACTTGCTGATTGTCGGCACCGGACCTTTGCGCGCTCCCTTGGAGCACACCGTCCAGACCCTTGGCATAGCAGACCGCATTACCTTTTTGGGCGAAGTGCAGGATGTAGTACCGCTTTACCATGCTGCCGATCTTTTCGTGTTGCCATCCATCGCGCGCAGCGAAGCATTCGGGATCGCGCAATTGGAAGCTATGGCTTGCGGCAAGCCGGTCATCAACACTCAATTGGATTCCGGGGTGCCTTATGTTTCGCTGAATGGGATCACCGGAATTACCGTGCCTCCAAGTGATTCGCAAGCATTAGCTTGCGCGATTAACACTCTCCTGGATAACGAGGCTTTACGGCTGCGATTTGGAGAAGCTGCACGCCGGCGCGTATCCGAGGAGTTCACAGTTCAGATCATGACTCAACGCATGCTCAGCTTGTATCAGGAAGTGTTGTGCGAAGGAAAGGCAGATACTAAGATCGGTTCCGCCGTAACCTCGGCTTGATTCGCTGCCAAGTCTCGACTGCAGCTTGGGAAGGAAAATATCTAATGCGTGGCTCCGACAAGCGCCAGCCCACTAGCGATTGAGACAATTGTTTGCACGCTCACTCGTGCTACGGTCTTCCCGGTGCTGACTGGAACGAAAAGGATATCGTCGGGCTGCAGATCCATGTCGTGTGCCTTAGCGCTGAGAATCTCTTTTAACGGCACGGGGGTTTCGGTAATTCCGCTGGCTCCCTTCCGCAGCAGACGCGAACCATTCATCGCTGCTGTACGGTTCGGGCCCTGCGCCATAGCGATCACCTGCAACACGGTCATCTTCTCCCCGTTCTCCATGATGAAGCCGCCAGGCCGCCCCACATCGCCCACCACATATACGATTCCCGCCTTGGCGACGACTACGGTGTCTCCGGGGTAGATCTCAACATTGCTTTCGATGGATTTCGCCGGATCGTTGCTGAAGTTAACCTCAATCGGATTTTGCGGCTGGTCGCGGTGAGTCACGGTCACCAGCTTGCCCGCTTTTGGCGTAAGGCCACCGGCCAGGGAAATGACGTCGTAGAGCCGCCTCGTGCTCAGCAGTGGATAAACTCCAGGCTTCATCACTTCGCCCATGATGCTGACCGCTTGCGAGGAGTATTCCTTTACGAACAACTCGACATTGGGATCGCGGAAAAATCCACCCTCTACCAGCTTTCTGGCGATCAGCGCGCGTGCCTCCTCCGGCGTGCTTCCACCTACGATTACACTACCGATCAGGGGAAGCGAAACTTCACCGGCATCGTTAACCCGGACGTCCTCCTTGAAGTCAGAAACCCCATACACGCTGACCTCTATCAGGTCGCCGCCTCCGATCCTTAGTTTCGGAGGAGCGGGATTTGAGGAGTCGATCTCGGACGAGCGCTGCGTGTCAACCGGTTGAACGGTGGGCGGAGCAGAAGGGGAAGCCAGCTGGGCTGTGAGAGTGAAAGGGAACCCCAGGCAGGCCAAGTGGAGACAGAAAAGCAAGAGATTCCGCCGCACCAGGAACATCAGCCTCCTCGGATTGAGGACAGTCTAGCACACCATCTGCGGCACTCTGGTGTTAGGTATCCCCCCTGCAACTAGCCCTCTACAGCCTGCGCTCCTGTATGCGGCCCCATCGGCGAATTCTCAGAAGCGTGTACGCCATAAGGAAACTGGTGAAGGTCTGCTAGTTCACGCGACCGCCCGACATGGTGCCGACGTGTGTCGACCCGACTGGAGCCACACCATTGCTCACGGTGATGGTAACTGCGGCCGACGTGGTGCAGTTCTGGGGCGAATCGGTGTCGCAGGCATAGGCAGTCAGCGCGTGCACGCCGTTGGCGGCCTGAGTCGTATTCCAAGAGATCGAAGGCGTGCAACTCGCTCCCGAACAGGATTGCTGCGTGCCCAGGTTGCTGCCATCCAATTTGAACTGCACGCTCTGCATCGCGGTATCATCAGTCGCCGAGGCAGCGACCGTGATCGTGCCGCTGACGCTGCCCGCCGAGGGTTGCGTGATCGAGACGGTCGGCGGCGTACTGTCCGAGCCTCCCCCTGACGGAATTACGATCGATACGTGGTCAGCAACATCAGCCAGATACTGCAAGACCAGATCGGAGCCCTCTTTAACGGCAACAAAGTCAGTGTCTTCGGCTTTATTTATCCCACCGACCGTAATCGTGTTGGGCGCGGAATTCGTGTACCCGGTGACGTGGAAGGCAGGACTATGCAGAACGCTGCCGGTAGCGGTGTTCGAGAAGCCGCTGTTTGCGTTGGCGGTGCTGATCGTCCAGTAGCCTTCTTCGGGATCGAAGCTGGCGTTGCTGACGGCGGGCGCTGGCACGGAATTGACTGGCGAGCCGATGTATTCCGCCGCGAAAGCGTTGGCCACAGCTGGGGTAGTGATGCCGTTGTCGCCAAAGAATCCGGCGTTGCGCTCGATATGGCTGCTGCCGGCGTTGATGGTGTATCCGCCGCCATAGTTGCAATAGAAGCGCAGCCCGCCGAGGAAGTAGGATGCCACCAGGGTGGTCATGTAGCCACAACTGGGAACGTCGTAGCTGACTTCCAGCAGGTTGGAATAAACCAGTTTTCCGAGATCGGGCGTGGGATACGCGGCGCAGGCGGTTGAAGTCGCGCCCGGTCCGCACTGATACAGGTGACCTGGCTGCAGACGTCCACTCTGGCCGTCAGAAGGCCCGTCGGGATTCCAGCATCCCGGCTGGCCCGGGAGTTGTTCGCTCGAGTTCGGGGAACTGTTGGCGACGTTGGCCGAGAACAGAAGCCACTGCTTGCCGCTATAGTTGCCGGGATTTTCGTAAACCAGATTGAAAGGCGACGGTCCAAACGTAGAAAAGCCAGTGGTATAGCATCCCGAGCGCGAGTTAGTTTGCTGTTCCCCCGTCAGGTTGTACCAGCCCACATCAAGATACCAGCTTTCCCCAGTGATCTTGATGCCGGTCTTGCCGGACTCGCCCGTGTTGTAGCCCAGGGTTTCGGTTAGATAGACCTTGCCAGCGCCAACCCCTGTCCCTGTGCCGTGGCGATAAAAGACGTACTTGCGGTCCATCCAGACGTAGGGATCGGGGGGATAATCAGGCCGCGCCGCGCCGTAGGCCCGCATGGGGCCGTGCAGCGTGATGCTGCTGCGTACATTGTTCTGTGCGTTGACGGTGGTCGAATAACCCTCTGAGGTCAACCCGGCTGACTCCTTCCACTCCGAGTAGCGCGTGCTATCACCGGGTTCGGTGAGCATCGTACCCTGATGCTGAAACATTCCTGTGTCATCGGTCTGCAACGGATACTGCTGGTTCGCGTCATTCTTCAAATCCCAGAACTTATAAAGATTCTGGTAGCCCGCGCCAGCCTGGCCGCAGTACACGCCACCCTGTCCCAGCCGAAAGCCAGCGTAGCCGGGAAACATGCTGTCCCAATAGGTAGTTGCCTGAGTGCCGCAGGACTCTGTGCCGCTATTAGTGAAAGTCGCGGATGCTATCGAGCCGCCGCCGCTCACGTTCACCGTGACTGTCTTTGAATCCGCGCCATATTGATTGGCGGCCACGACGGTGTAGGTCGTGGTGCTGGTGGGGGAAACGCTGGCAGACGCTGTACGTATCGGACCCACCGCAGGATCAACGAAAACGTAGCCCGCATTAGTGGTCGTCCAATGCAGAGTCGAGGACTGCCCGGAACTGATCGAACTCGGTGTGGCGGTGAAAGTCTGCACGGTTGGCGCAGTTCCGCTCGGCCAGTTTGCATTCGTGCCCTGCGGACCATAACTGACGGGAATGCCATTCGACTGGTCAGTAACAAACTCAAAATTGGGGACACCCGTGCTCTGGTTGATAAACCGGATGGACTGCAATTCCAGCCACATGGGGTAGCCGTTCCAGCGGGAATCGTTGCTGCCATCAACATAAAAACCGCCGCCGCTGTTGTCGGTCATGATGCAACCGTAGGTTTTCAACGCCTGCACGACCGCTTTCGCATCGGGGTTGCTCATCCAGGAGGTGTCATAACTCGACTTCAGCCGCCAGCGCAGGCCCTGCTCCGGCCATCCCGGCCCGGCGCCGCTGGTGCGATGCTCGGCGGGAAGAATCGCGGCGTTGCGGGAATTCGACATTTCACAGCGCAAGGTGTGATTGATCGCATTGTTGTGGGTTTCGTCGTATTTGATGAGCAGCGGAAAGATGGGAGTGCCGCTGGCCCCAATGCCGGTCATCCCGTAAGGCCGCGGGACGTAGTTCATCATGTCCCAGATGGCCACGTTGGAGGCGTACCACTTCCCCGCGACTGAATCGTAGTAGCCCTTATACATCTCAAAGGCATAGCAATTGTCGCGGTTCACAAGCACAGCAATGCGATCGCTGGAATCGTTCACCGTGCAGCCGCTGCCGCTGCAGAAATCCGTTCGCCCGGCCGGGATGGGCACCGCAGCCGTACAACTCTGGAGGCCGTTGCCGTTGGGTCCGGGATTGCAAAAGCCGTGAGTCACATCGTTGATGGCATCAGACTCATAGTGATATTGGTCGGCGGGAATGTAGACCGGAACCAGCGGGGTGCTGTTATCGACGATCAGATAGGGCTGGCCGTTGACAGGACTACCCTGGCCGAATTCGGGGTTGGGATAGAGACAACTGCCGTCATAACCGCCGCTTCCGTAGCAGTTATTGGAGGCAGGATCCATGACGTGAATACGCGCCGCCTGGTCATCGCCAGAAGTGGTGATCGGATACCAGCCAGCCCCGCTTACGTTCACATTAAATGGGTGGCTGGTCACGCCATAGGGCACCGCTCCGCCGAGATTGGTGTTCAATCCCAGGGGAACGCTGGCCAGGGGACAAGTCTGAGCCAGCAGAGAAATCGAAAGAAGCAGAAGGGCTAATACGAGCCTGAACTTCACAATCCGCCTCCGCTCCAGTTGGTGACATAGGTGCCGGAGTAGTTCCCGTAAATTCCAGGCTGCCCAGTGGTGAGATCGCTGCCGCTGTTCGTCCAACTGCCGATCGTGGCGGGCGTGCAGGATGCCCCCTGGCAGTACTTCAGCGTGTAGGTGTGGCCGACAGCTTCCAGGCGCACGGTGGCTGGCGTCCCCGAGGTGGCGCTGTAAAAACTACTGTAGGCTTGGCTGCCTGAGACGACAACGATCAAGTAGCAACCGCCATTGGGCGGCTGGCATTTCGCATAGGCCACGTTGTTTGGGGTCTCACGAACCACCACTCCCATCGTGTCAGTGCCCAGCAACGTCACCTGCGAGAACTGGTTGAGTGTGATGGTGTTCGCCGTCCAGTCCGCCGACTGGTAGGAATCGCTGCCATCGGTGAATCGCACTCCAGTGGAATTGTCGAGAGAGACTGTGGTAGTGCCGTTAAGCGTCCAATTCGAACCTAGAGCGCCGCCGCTGCCACAGTTGGAGCTGCAATTGGCGCGGATGAAACTGTCGGAAACAGTCAGCAAGCCAGCAGAAGGCACGTAGCCCACGGTCATCTGAGCGTGAATAGACAGAGGGGCGCAGAGCGCCACCAGGCACAGTAGAATGCGCTTCATAGAATGTCCTAAGTAAGGGTTATTGCATCGGTTGTCGAGGAATGAACATGGCCACAACGGGCGGACGGCGCCGCGAACTGGCCTCATTACCGGCGGTGAAATTGGAAATCGACCGCACACTGGAGCTTCCGCCGTAGAAGAACATGCCAGCAGCCCCGCTGGTCAGGGTTGAATCCGTTCCACTCAGATAGGCAACACCATTGCGTTTGGTCGTAATCGAGTTGCCAACCACGTGGATCTCATAGACATCGCCGGTTTGGGGCACCGTGGCGTTGTCATGGGCGATCTCAGTAGTCCAGTTACCGTTCTGGCGCAGGTAAAGCTCCGCGTAATCGTTCGGAGCGGCGCTGCCCTTTCCTATGTAGAGCACATAACCGGTGAAGGTCGCAGCATTCGTGCCGCTGGCACGTACCGCCGGCCCCATCCACATGTCGTTGCTATTGGAGTTGTAGTTTTTCACGGTTACCGTCGCGTACTGGTCATTGGCGAAGCTGTCGGCGATCCAGTAACAGCCAGAGTCCTGATAAGAACTCGCCAGCGAAAATGCGCCTTCCGAAGCGGTGGCGCGAATGTTTCCGTTGGCCGGAATCATCTGCACCCACTGACTTCCAGACAGCGGATTCTGATTTACCAGCAGCGAGACATTCACGGGCAGCGCGGCAAAACAATAGATCGCCAGCGCCAGGAGTACCACAAACGCCGCTAAAACTTGCTTCCTCATTGTCCTGTGTCCACCGTGTATTCGATCTCGACAAAAAGCTGAGCCGGCGAACCGGTGGGCGCGTTCGGGAATGTCAGCAACACCGGCGTATGCGCGGCGATCGCAGGGGACGCGATCAGCGTTCCGGTCGCGCCGGACGTTCCGCAGGTGACGTTGCCAGTGAGCTGCGCCGTGCCCGTAGTGCCGACCGTGGACTCGGCCCGTTTCTCGACATTCATCGCGATCGAGGTCGATCCGGTCGGCACCGCGCACCACACGCGCGTCAGCGTAATGTTCACGCCTTCATTCAGTGCGAGGATGAGATCGTTCTGCGCGGGCGCAAAGCTGGTGATGTTCTTCACCCGCGTGCGCATTCCAGTAGATGACTTGGTGGTATTCACCGCGGCATTCACGATAGTGGTGGCCACGCCGCCGGCCGAACTGGTAACGTCGCCGGTGAGCGCCGGGAATTCCGTGGTTTTCAGTTTTCCGCCGGAGTCGAGGCCGGCATAGCCGGAGTTGGCATCCTTATTGGCAGAATTTTCCGCAGTGAAGCCCAGCGCGGCCTGCTTGCCTGCCAGATCGCTGACCAGGTTGGTGACCTTCGACTCGGCGATGGCATTCAGCGAAACGTCGGTGCGCGAAGAACCCGAGTTATCGGCAACCGTAAACTCCGTTCCGAAGTTGAGTGCCGGTTCCTGCGCCTGCACCGTGCCGTTGGAGCGGACAGTCTGATAGTAGAGTGCAGGCAGATCGGCAAGACTAATCGCCGCAAGACTGGTCGCGCCGCTCACACTCTTCAGGAATTGCGAGGTCCCGCTGGCGTTCACAGCAAGACGCGAAGCCACGCCCGAGGCACCACCGACGATCAGGTCGCCAGCAGTCGTCATGGGATTGGTGAGTGGCGTGCCGGTGGCCACCGCAACGCAGCTTCCGCCGTTGTAGGCAATGCAGAAGCCAGTCCCGTTGCCGAAGAGTCCCACTTCTCCCGCGCCAGTGGTCGGCGGAGTACCCGGAATTCCGCGCAGGGCGGGGATCCCGCTTATAACTGAGTAGGTCCCGTCAGCGTTGATCCTTCCCTTCTCAACCCCGCCCAGACGAAAGCTGGCGATTGGCCCCGCAGCCCCTGAAGGTAAATTGAAGATTGTCGGAACGTCGGTCGTCGGAGCGAAAGTATTCTGGGCCGTAAAGGTGTTCGCGGAGCCCAGGCCGGCGCCCCCGCCGGAACCGGCATCAGCTGTGCATTTGAGCTTGCCAGTCGTGTAATCAATGCCGCTGACATGACCATTCACGCAGTCAGCATCGAGGTACACGCCGCCCAGCGCTGAGGTTGTCGGCTTGGGCAGGCTGCTCGCCGGCACGGCGTTTGCAAGCTTGCTTGCGTCCAGCGAGCTGGTGGTGTCGAGCAAGGAATTGCAGGCGCCGCCGTTGTAGGCGTAGCAGGGACGATCATTGCTGTTGCTGAAGAACAGCCCGCCCTCACCTGTGCTCGTAGTTGGAGGAGCCGCTGGAGCGCCGCGCATCCCCGTTACTCCTCCTATGGAACTATAAGATCCATCTGCATTGATCCTGCCCTTCTCAGTTCCATTCACTCGGAAACTGGCAACTGGACCCGTAGCTCCTGAAGGCAGGTTGAAGATGGTGGGTACATCTGTATCCGGCGAGAAGGTCTGCTGTTTGGTGAAGGTGTTCGCGCTGGAAGTGGATGCCCCACTGGCCGCCGGCGTGAAACAGCCCTGAGAATTGCCACTGGCGTCGATGCCAATGGTCGCCTGTCCGGCCGGGCACTTGGTTGGCGCGCTGGCCAGCGCACTGGCGGTTGCGGCATTTCCAGTGGTCGCGCTGGTGATGCTGGCAGGAAATTCCGTGCTCTTCAGCTTTCCGCCGGCATCCAGCCCGGCGTAGCCGTTGGCGGCGTCTTTGTTCGCAGTCTTCTCAACTGTGGAGAGATTCGCTTCATTGATGTCGATGGTAGGATTTCCCACACTCCCATCGCCATTCGTGATTGTGACCTTCGTTGATCCCGCGGCCAGGGAACGGGCTGTGTCTGTACCAGCACTTGTCCGCACCACAAGACCGTTAGCTCCGGGATCGACCAATCCGGTGGAAGAGCCACAGGGCGTTCCTGTGGAGCCCAGACGGCCGCTGCCGAAACTCGCGCAGCCATCCGCGACCATGGCCTGACCGGTACCGGCGTAGTACTGAGTGTCCACAATGATGGTGTTCGAGGAGTTGGTCGCATTCCCGTTGACTTTGCCGGTTACGAGTGTCGACGCAATCGTGCCCACGTGAATGTCGTTGTTCGTGTTCCCGCCCGGAGACATGTCAAGGGCGTATCGCGTTGTAAAGCCCAGACCCCCGGTTGCTGTTTCAAGGAAATCAAAAACCTGCGCCGCGATATACGAGTTCTGCAGGTTGTGCAGTTTGATCCCGCTGGAGGGATAGCTGCTGGCGGCTTTGCCATTGCCGTCCGCCACCACGCCGGAGGCGCTCAGAGCCAAGCTGCCGTCGATGAAGATGCCGTCCGCCCAATTATCCTGCGCGTCGATGGTCGACATGGAGAAGCCATCGGAGGCTTCAATCCAGTAACCGTAACCAGGGCCATTCGCTGTGTTCGATTGCGCGTACTTGGGGCAGACGCCCTGCGAATTCGTCCCGAAATTGACGATCCCATTTTCTGCGCTCTGATACGTTGGCTGCGTGCAGCCGCACCACCACATCTTCGACTGGATCAGATAGACACTGGAGTAGGCATTGATTCCCGTGCCCCCGCTCTGCCCCATGCCCTTCAGGTGGAAACAGGCAGAGCCGGCGCGATCGCCTTGAATACCGATCAGCGCCGCGTCGTACATGGAGTCGAACTGATAGCCAAATCGCCCCATGTGCTCGGATTCGGTGTTGTAGAAAACCTGATAACCGCCGGCCACGTAGCCATCGCGCGTGCAGTTCTGCACCCAGGTGTTTTGCAGGGTGTTAGCCGTTCCCGAGAGATTCAGGCAGTCTTCCTGCGTTCCTGCTGCTTGATCATTGCCGTTCCCATCGATGGTGAAGTTTGAATAAAAGCCATTCGATGCGCCCTGCACGACATTGCTCTGGGTCGCCAGCGGCAATTTGTAGATCGTCGAGACGCCCTGGCCCGAGCCGACCAGCGCCACGCAATTCGGGATGTTGACGGTGTTGCCGACGAAAAACGTTCCGCCAGGCAAAAAGACCTGCCCGCAGGTTGGCGCCGCGGCCGTGGCAGCGGCGTTGATTGCGGCCGTGTCGTCGAATCCCATTCCCCAATAGGGCGATGGCTTGGAAACCTGAGGCGCATTCGCCAGCACGGCGTGATTTGCGTCCGTAACCGACGCAATGGTGGAAATGAAAACGTTGTAATAGCCGGTCGCCAGCCGGCACCAGCCAGCGTTATCTGCCGAGCAGACGTCGCGAATCCAGATGGTCTTCCCAACGTCGCCGGCCTTAAAAGTGCCGCCCGTCCAGGTGACAGTGGTCGAGCCAGCGGTCGTCGCTAGACTGTTCCCTTTCACGACCGCATCGCCGTGGCCGCCATAGGTTGCGCCCACTGGATTGAAGTTGGGGATCAGCGGCTTGTTAATCAGGGCGCCGTAGTCTCCGGAGGTGGCAACCGACGCCAGCGACGATTGCAATGCGCGCAGATTTAACGCGGCGAGTAGGTCTGCCTGATTGGAAAGCGTCCCGGTGATGGAACCCCATGTACCGCCAGAAGCTGTAAAGCACCCCTGAGCATTTCCGCTGGCATCTACACCGATGGTCGCCTGGCCCGCCGAGCACTTTGTGGGAGCGGTTGCAAAAGCTGTCGCGGTTCCCGCATTGCCAGTGGTGGAACTCGAAATCGTCGCCGGAAACTCCGACGTTTTCAGTTTGCTGCTGGCATCCAGGCCGGCGTATCCGTTCGCCACATCCTTGTTGACAGTAGTTTCTTTCGCGGCCAGGTCCGTGCTCAGACTCATGATCTGCGACTCCGGCATGCTGGGAAGATTTGCCGCCGGCACTTTGCTGGCGGCATCCAGCCCGGCATATCCATTCGCCGCTCCCTTGTTTGCCTGATTTTCCGGCGTGTATCCCAGCACCGTCTGCTTGGCATTGAACGATGCCCAATCTGACTGCGACAGATAGCCATCATGCGTCGCATCCGCTTTCGCCATCGTGATATTCGGTGCGCCGCCGCCAGTGGACGTCAAAGGCGCAGAAGCCGTAACACTGGTCACTCCACCGCCGCCGCCCGATCCGCAATCGGAAGCCGTCAGCACCAACTGGCTTCCGTCGGATGACGTGTGCACACACTTGCTGCCGCTGATCGTTCCCGATAGCACCTGATTGGGCGTGAGCGGAAAATTCAGGGGAGTCGTTCCACTAAGTGCCTGCGCATTGGTCCCGTCGTATTTGAAGCTCTGCGTTGTGCACTGATTTGCGGCAGGATTCAGCGCCGCTCCTCCCACCATGTTCGCCGGCCAGGCAAAAGTTCGTCCTCCGGCGGTGTCCTGGCAGAGGATGAACGTCAGCAGATCTCCATTCTTGGCGTTGCTGAGAGTTGAAGATGTAACGTTGCCGGTCAGCGTCATCTTGAATGCCGTTGCCAGAGAAGCGTCAAACGTGGGACTGGCGCTGTAGCCCACCGCCAACACCGTGGACGACTTGATTTGGTTGACGCTTTCTGGATGATCGGTAAGCGCCGGGTTTACCCCCGTGCTGCTCACCAGCTTTGGAAGCAGCACGTTAATCGGCTGTGCCGGCGAGTTGCCGAATTGAAAGACAAATGGTGGCGCCGGGTCTCCGCTGGTGTGCATCTCGTGGCCGAGGACGTTCACGCCATTGGTGCCGTTGTGAAACGTGAAGAATGGCGCCTGATAGTTCTCCGTCGTTCCGCCCACGATGGAGAGCGCATCACTGGCGCTTACCTCCCATGCATTCTGATATTGAGGTCCAACTCCTGCTTCAGGGCTGAGCACCGGGTTGGTGAAGGTCCAGACGCCGTCCCCATTGCCGGCGCCCATCAGTGAGATTCCCGCCCAGGCTAGCGAATTCATTTCCACCCAGGCATTGGTCACGTTCAGGGCTGCACCGTACGCCCGAAGTCCATAAGCACAGGCGCGCAGTTGTGGCGAGCGGATCTCAATCGGTCCGGCCACCGCGAATGACATGCATGCCCGGCCGGTAAACACCTCGACGTCCTCAATGGCGCTCTCGTATCCGTTTTCCATGAAGTAAATCGGATAGGTGGCATTCGTGACGTATACGTTGCGTATAGTCGAGTGCACGTTCCACATTGCCCATATCCCGCCACCAAAGCCGAGATCGTGTAGGTAAACGTCGCCAGGGCCACTGCCGAATTGTGGGTTGATATTTGTCAGCCAAACCGTTCCCAGTCCCTGGTAAGTCGCGCCGACAAAAGCATCAAAGTTGTTATCGAAGTTGACCAGGATCAGGGTGTTCCCGTCATAGGTGAACTTGGCAGTTGGTCGTGTGAAGTTCGCGGTCCAGCGCGCGCCCGCAGAGACGCGGATGGAATCGATCCATCCTTTCGCAGGAGATGAGGTAGCGCCTGCCAGCGGAAAGTTAGTCTGCCCGCCAAATCCCACGTTGAAAACTTCATGTTGAGTGTAGGTGAAAGCGCCGGTGGCGGCCGTGGTCGCCTGCAACACCCCGTTTACGAACAATCGCAGACTCGAACCATCGTAGGTGAACGCAACGTGGTAGACGTTGTTATTGGCAAGCGCTCCTACTGACGACACCACCGTCCGTAATGTGCCACCAATATCGAAGTTCCCCCAGACTTGTCCCTGTGGATTCGCCCCAATCTGCAATGTCTGGTGGTAGTTGTCCCAGTTCGACGCGCCTGCCATTTCCATGATCACGCCCTGGGTGCCGGACGCACTCAGATCCTCGGGCTTGTAATAGAAGTCGAGGGTGAAATTGTTCTTTCCCTTCAGGAACCACTCGAACGTGGAATTGCCTTCGAAAAGATCCAGTGCCTGGTGGCCAGCAATTCCGTCCAGGTACATCGACGATCCGGCACCTGTGGCGAGCGCCGGTCCGGTCAGAATTGGCGGATATTGATTCGCACCTGTGCCAGTGGTACTGGCGAAGAAGATGGCCGGGCCTCCACCAAAGCTCTTTTGAATGGTGGAGATGTATCGTCCATCTCCTCCCATGCTGAACTTGGCGCAGCTCACACGCAGCGGCTTGGAGATCAGGTATGTGGCTGAGGGGAAATAGACTGTGGGCGGCGGATTCTTGCTGCAGGCGTAGTTGATCGCCGCCTGGATCGCCGCATAATCGTCGGAACTCCCATCTCCGCCGGCGCCGAATCCTTTCACATTAACAACGCCAGAGGGGGCCGTCGCTCCGCCGCGATAATCAACCACCGGAATATTGTTGGGATTGGTGAACTTGTCGGCGCCGCCATAGTTCGAGGGAATCACCACCGAGCCTGTCTGCCCGGCGTCGTTGATCGCATCCTGGATGGAAGGGAATTGCGTCGAATAGCGTGCCTCCGCCAGCGTGATCGGCGTATCCCCCTGCCGGTTCATCTTCTGGCCCAGGGTTCCAGTCAACCCAGAAACCTGGAGATCAACGTAGTGGCGATTGGCGGCCTGGCTTGCGCTCTGGGGATCCGCCGCCAAAGTCAAAGCTCCCGTCATGGTGTCGCCGCTACGGCGGACAAAGTCATTGCCACTGCCGCTGGCCACCGCGGTATCCACGTAAGCCTTATTCACAGCCGCCATGGAATCGGTGGGCGTGGGAACGAGCGGCGACGCCGCGAAGGTCTTCACTCCCGCGACCGGTTCGTCGCCACTGCGATGCACCACCACCACATCATCGGCTTTCGCCGCCAGGCTCGAATCCACGTACTGGCGGGAGACGCTCTGTCCCGCTGCCGCCCCCGCCACGACCTTGGTCCGGATCGCCGCGATCGTCGCCGGTCCCGTGGCCGGCACGCTCCAGTACTCCGTACTGCTGGTGCCATCATCCAGTTGCAAAACAACCTTGTAGTAGGTGCCCGCGGGCGTCGCCCCCTCGTTGGGAATCAGCGCCACGCTCAGCGCTCCGGAAGTTCCAATCTTCAAGCTCATCGAACCCGCTGCTACCGGCTTGCTATCGGGGCTGACAAATGCAGTCCACGAGATCACCACCGTCCCCGACGCCGGAGTTCCGTCGGCTCGATAGATCACATCACTCACCAGTACAGTCGCCGGGTCCGTTGTTCCTCTGACCGCAGGCACCAGTGCAGCGGCCAGCATCGACACCAGCACAAAATAGAAAAGCCGCCTCCGCGGGCGGCTATGCTCAAGCAGTCTCATCTTTTCAGCTCACACTCTGTGCGCTAATTCAAGCTTCTATTTCCAGACTACCAATTTCTCACCCCCTTTTGGGACATTGCCACGACCCGGCCATGCTCGTCAAAATGCAGCACTTAGCCGGGACCCTGGATTTTTCTCCTCTTGACAAGAATTTTCCCGATAGCGAACCCGCCTGCATCGAAGTTTTCCACCTATCATCTATTGAGACATAAGCGAGGATCTATGAACACCTTCAAGACAGCACTGCTGCTGACCGCCATGACCCTTTTCCTGCTCTTCATCGGTCAGTACTTCGGTGGACAGCGTGGGATGGTGATGGCTCTGATTTTTGCCGGGTTTATGAATTTCATTTCCTATTTTTTCTCTGACAAGATTGCCCTCATGGCGTCCGGCGCCCGCCCTATTTCGCCCCAGCAGGCTCCTCGCGTTTACCAGATCGTCCAGCGTCTGACTCAAAAGACCGGCACGCCGATGCCGAAGCTCTACATGATTCCCACCGAATCTCCCAATGCCTTTGCTACCGGTCGCAACCCCCGGCACGCATCGGTCGCCGTTACCCAGGGCATTCTCGAATTGCTCAACGATGAAGAACTGGAAGGCGTGCTGGCGCACGAGCTGGGACATGTCCGTAATCGCGACATCCTCATTTCGTCGGTTGCCGCTACTCTTGCCGGCGCCATTACGTTTCTGGCGCGCATGGGATTCTGGTTTGGAGGTAGCCGCGACGATCGTAATCGCGGAGGTGGCGGTGCGATTGGACTTATCATGCTTATCCTCGCCCCACTGGCGGCCATGCTGATTCAGTTGGCTGTCTCGCGCTCGCGCGAGTACGAAGCCGATGCCACCGGCGCTCGCACCACGGGAAACCCTTATGCCCTCGCCAGCGCTTTGGCCAAAATCGATGCCTATTCCCGTCGTGTACCCATGGTGGCTTCGCCTTCTACCGCACACCTTTTCATCATTCAGCCGCTGCTCGGCATGAATTTCGGCAACTTGTTTTCCACTCATCCTCCCGTGGCCAAGCGTATCGAACGGCTCACCGGCCGGCCGGCGAACCTGCAAGCTTAGCTGTGGTGCAGGCCTATTGGGCCACACCGATGGCATAGAGCAGATTGACGAGGCCGGTTTCGTATTTTCGGCACTGCTGCCCCGCAGCAGCGACAGGAATATACTGAACCTCCCCATGCCGGTCATTATTTCCATGCTGCGCGGTGTCAACCTGGGGCCGCACCGCCGCATTCAGATGGAAGCTTCGCGCGGTATATCAGTCCCTCAAACTCCGCGATTGCCAGACCTTCGTGCAATCCGGCAATGTGATCTTCCGCACGGAAGAACGCGATCTGGTTGAGCTCGCCAAGCGCATCGAAAATGCTATTGAGTGTAAGTTTGGATTCCATTCCGACGTTATCCTGCGCACCGCGGCCGAACTTCGTGACGTGATTGCCAGAAACCCGTTTGCCGGGCAGCGCGACCTCGAACCGCGCAAATTTCTAGTCACCTTTCTGGCTGTTGATCCCGGCAAGGAAGCCCGCAGTAGGTTGCTTGCGTTCAAGATTGAGCCGGATGAAGTGCGCGCAGAAGCGCGTGAACTCTATATCTACTACGCCAATGGTTTGGCTCGTCCCAAACTCCCCTGGCCGGCCATTGAGAAGGTGCTGAAAACTTCAGGGACGGCGAGAAACTGGAATAGCGTTACGAAGATGCTGGCCATAGCAGAAAAGCTCGAAGCTTCGAACTAAGCCAATAACGCGCCCTCGCCTGGGCCCAAAGCTGAGGCAAGAGCGCGACGGAGGCCAGTTAGCGGGTTTATTGGTTAGCCGGGTTGTTCATCGCGGAGGCGCGGGCATTGTTGCGCTCGGCGATCACGCGCTTGGCGTTATCCGCGAGTTCCTTGGCCTTGGGCAGCAGATCGAGCGCCTTCACGACCTGCGGGTCAGCTTCGGCGCGAACCTTCAATCCTTCTTCCTGGCCGAAAGCATCCACGAAGATCTCCGAGCGAAGGTTGCCCTTCACCCAGTCATGAACTTCGGCAAGCTCCTGTTCAGTGTAGGGAACCTTTTCTTCATCCAGGTACTTGCGGAAGTCCTGCATAACCGTCTCATCCACTTCGAAGGACTTGGACACCGGGTGATTCAGGGTATAGCGTTTCGCGAAATTGAAGAATGCGTAATGCTGGAGCAGGCGGTCCTGTAGCGGAGTGCTTTTCGGACTTTCAATCTTCACGTCTGGGGTAATGCCACCGCCGCCATAGACCGGGCGTCCGCTATCGGTCATCTTCACTTCATGATTGCCGTTCTTCTCGGCATCGCGGTTGTAGTAATAATCGTACAGGGAGACGCCAGTGTAATCCCGCTGGATAAGGCGGCCGCTGGGCGTGTAGTACTTGGCAGTAGTGAGGGCCAAACCGGTATTTTCAGAAAGCGGATACACAGTCTGTACCAGTCCCTTGCCAAAGGTGTTCTCGCCCACGATCAGACCGCGATCATGGTCCTGGATAGCGCCGGCAACGATTTCTGCCGCAGAAGCAGTTCCGCGATTCACCAGCACTACGATGGGGTAATCCTTACCGCCGTTGCCGTGGCTTGCTCGATAGACCTTCTCCGGTGACGAGCGGCCGTGGTGCGACACAATTACCGCGCCCTTGTGCAGGAACTTATCTGCAACCCCCACGCCCTCGCTGAGCAGTCCACCGGGATTTTGGCGTAGATCAAGGATCAAGCCCTTGAGATCGCCCATTTCGTCCAATGCCTGCTGAACTTCGTGGTCGGTAGTCTCCTGAAAACCGGAAATGTGCATGTAGCCGATCCCCGGGCGAATCAGGAAATGCAGATCTACGCTGTAGCGTGGAATTTCATCACGCACCACCGTGAAATCGAGCGGTTTGGCCGACCCTTCGCGCATGACAGTGATCTTGACTGTCGTCCCTTTGGGCCCCTTTAGGAGTTCAGCAACTTCCGGCGTGCTCATGTTGTCGGTGGGCTTGCCATCTACTGCCACGATGACGTCACCGGGGTGAATTCCCGCGCGGTAAGCGGGAGTACCCGCGAATGGGGCGATCACAATGACCTTGTTATTCCGGGGTCCAACTTGCATTCCCACGCCGTAGTATTTGCCGCGCTGCTCTTCTCGCAGCAGGGCATAGGACTTGGGATCGAAGAAGTTGGAGTGCGGATCGAGCACTCGTAACATTCCCGGGATAGCCCCGTTGTAAATGGCTTTGTCGGCGCTCACCGGCTCGGCGTAGTTCTGCTCGACGAGATCGTAGACTTGCGAAAAGGTCCGCAAGCTGCTACTGATCTCGGAGTCTCCCGTGTTGGCGTTAGTGCTGACCCTCTGGCCGAACATGGCGCCCAGGAACCCACAGGCCAGAATCACAACAGCAATGAGAAGAAGCGAGCGGCGAGAACTACGGGCCATCGGCATGTTTCCTCAGGTGAGAGCGGTATGGGAAGCCCATTACCTTGCTGTAAGTGCAGTATAGCATGGTAAATCCAGCCTTCCAGGGCACACGCTGGTTCATATACCTGTGATGCGGGTGACGGTCCCAAAAGCCGCAAAATATTGTCATCCCGGGCTGGAGCGGTAGGTTTGACGAGACAACCCCAGAGTCTCCTGGCGCCTTGACCATCTCCGCTCCGCGCGGACCGTCCCAGTTTGCTGTGTGTTGCCGGTCGCAGTATGATGACTTCATGAACCTCGGCTTCCCGGAAATGATGTTCATTTTCGTGCTGGCCCTCATCATCTTCGGGCCCAAGAAGCTGCCGGAGATTGGCCGCCAGATCGGAAAGGCTTTGGCCGAATTCAAGAAAGCCAGTAATGAATTCAAATGGCAACTAGAAGCCGAGATGCGCAATCTGGAAGCCGAGGCCAGCCAGATCAAGCAGGATCTTCCCAGGATCGAATCTCCGGCCGGAACCATAATGAATCATTTCCTGGGCACTACTGAGACCGCCAGCGCAACCCCAACCACCACCGAGCCGCCACAAAGTCCTCCAGCCGGCTCCAATGGGCACGCTGCCGGTATGAGCGAATCCGATCACTCGCCTAAGCCCGCCGATGCCTAGTTCCCCCCCGACGCTCTCCGAGGCGCGCCAGGCAATACAAGAGCACATGGCGAGCATGAGCTTCCTCGAGCACCTTGAGGAACTGCGGCGGCGCATTATCTGGTCTCTGGCTTATGTAGCTATCGGCTTTTTCATCTGTTGGGGTTATGCCGACAGAATTTACGGCTACATGCAGACGCCGATCATGGAGGCGCTTGCCCGGCACAATCTGTCCCAGAAGCTGGTGTATCTGAACCCGACCGAGCCCTTCAACATGTACCTGAAAGTGGGGTTTATCGGAGGGCTGTTTTTGGCTTCGCCGTTTGTGCTTTACCAAGTGTGGGCTTTCATAGCTCCTGGCCTTTATCGCCACGAGCGGCGTTATGTCGTGCCTTTCATGTTCTTCACTGTGTTTTTGTTCCTGGCGGGAGGCTATTTCGGCTACAAAATCGTTTACCCGGCGGCGCTGGACTTCCTGATCGGCTACGGACGGCAGTTCCAGCCCATGATCACCATCGGGGAGTACACCGACCTGTTTCTCACTATCATGATCGGCCTGGGCGTCATTTTCGAGATGCCCATACTGGTGTTTTTCTTGTCCCTGATGGGCGTCATCAGTGCCGGCTGGATGTGGCGCAACTTCCGTTATTCGATTCTGATCATCTTCATCATCGCCGCGATCGTTACCCCTACCACCGACATTCTGAACATGTGTATCTTCGCTGCGCCTATGGTATTGCTTTATGCGGTGAGCATCCTGATCGCCTGGCTCGTCCACCCCGCACATCGCAAGCGCAAGACCAAGGCGGAAGCGTGAGACCCACAAGTGTCATCCTGATCCTGACATTCTGCGCTTCCCTTGCCCATGCAATCCAAACTGGATCAAAAACTGCACACCCACGCGGGAAGGCGGCCAACATTTCCGACACAACTCCTTCTTCGGCCCGCATCAATCCAACGCGAGCCATGCAATATGTCCGCGAGGTAGTGCAGATCGGTTCACGTCCTGTGGGTAGCACCGGTCACAAGATGACCCAGGCGTATATCCATTCCCGGCTCCACGGGGACCAGGTGGAGGAGGATGTTTTCACCGCTGACACTCCGGCCGGAAAATTCGAGATGCGCAACATCATTGCGAAGTACCCCGGCACAAAAGACGGAATCATCGTCATCGCCGGACACTACGACACGAATTATCCGCTGAAGAACTATGTCGGCGCGAACGATGGTGGCTCCTCGACCGGACTGCTGCTTGAACTCGCCAACCACTTCCGGGGAAAGAAACGCGACGGATACGCAGTGTGGCTGGTCTGGACAGATGGGGAAGAAGCAATACAGAAATGGAGTCCGACGGATAGCCTCTATGGAAGCCGTCATCTGGCTGCAAAATGGCAGCAGGAGGGAACCCTGAAAACGATTAAGGCATTCTTATTGCTGGATATGATCGGCGATGCCGATCTGAATATCGACCGCGATCTGAATTCAACGCCCTGGCTGGAGGACCTGGTATACCAGGCTGCGGGCGCATTGGGCTTTCAGTCCCATTTTTTTGCGCGCACCACGCAGATTGATGACGACCACCTGCCGTTCGCGCGTCTGCAGGTTCCCGTCGCTGACATAATCGATTTGGACTACGGATACCATAACGTATTTCACCATAGCTCAGAAGACACCCTCGATAAGTTGAGCCCCACGAGTTTGGAAATCGTGGGCAACACTGTGCTGGAGACGGTCAGACTGCTCGATCGCAGGTGAAGCGGTCTGCATTCAGCAATCAGCACTTAGCGGAAACATTAGGGCCGGGGTTAACTCGACGCTTCGCCCAGGTTTGGAGAACGCGATTACCATTTCCCCGATTACCATTCCTCTCAAGGTGATTCTTGAACCAGCTGATCTTCTGGGTGCTGTTCAACATTTTCATTCTGCTAATGCTGACCCTCGACCTGGCGGTCTTCAACCGCCGGGCGCACTCAGTCGGATTTCGTGAAGCGCTCGGTTGGAGTGCATTCTGGATTTCGTTGGCAGCGGCATTTGCCGTAGGCGTGTACTTCTGGCGCGGACCCAACACCTCGCTGGAATTTGCAACCGGGTACCTGATTGAAGAGTCGCTCAGCGTTGACAATCTTTTTGTATTCCTCCTGATCTTCCGCTACTTCCGCGTGCCTGGCCAATACCAGCACAAGGTGCTCTTCTGGGGGATTATCGGCGCACTCGTACTCCGCGGGATTTTCATTCTGGCTGGAGTGGCGCTGATTCGCCGCTTTGAGTGGGTCATCTACATCTTCGGACTCTTTTTGATTTACACCGGCATAAAGCTCTTTCGGCAGCAAGAAACCGAAATTCATCCTGAGCAGAATCCGGTGCTAAAGACTTTCCGGCGCTGGATCCCGGTGACCAAGGACTATGTGAATGGAGAGTTCTTCGTTCGCCATCGTGGCCTCTATGCGACACCACTATTTCTCGTGCTGCTGTTCGTCGAAACCACCGATGTACTGTTTGCCGCCGACTCCATCCCTGCGGTGCTGGCGGTCACGCGCGATCCCTTCATCGTCTATACGTCGAACGTCTTCGCCATCCTGGGGCTGCGTTCTCTTTATTTCGCCTTGGCGGGAATGATGGAACTGTTCCACTACCTGCACTATGGACTATCGGCCATCCTGATTTTTATTGGAGTAAAGATGCTGATCTCCAACTACTACCACATTCACATCGCTATCGCGCTGGGAGTGGTAGCCGGAGTTTTGGCGATCTCGATTGCGCTGTCGTTAATGTTCCCCAAAAGCAAAAAGACAGTTCAGAGCCATTGAACGCGAGCGCAGCAGAATTGCTCGACCGCAAGCGCCTGGCCCGACCACAAGCGCAGATTCATAGATTTTTCGCTAGGTTGTGCCAACCAACGCTCCGCCAGACCAAGTACCTTGGTAACTCACCCTTCTCTTCTCCTGATGCCACAATTCCACAACATCTCATCAACCGCTGTGTTTCGTGAGAGTGAATTTCGGCGTATGCATGCCGAACTGAGACGAATCTGGAGGAGAGACGATTTTATGATCACCGAGTTCAAGAAGATTGCCCTGATGCTGGCCGCTGGTGCGCTGACCGCGTGTCTGGCGCTGGCACAGGATGCGACTACCACCACGACCACACCGCCCACAACTAAACCAAAACCGACGATCGATCAGCGCAAACAGTGGCAGCAGCAGCGCATAGGAGAAGGCGTAGAAAATGGCTCGTTAACCGCCGGCGAAACCCAGCACCTCGAGAAGCAGGAACAGAACCTGAACAAAGAACAACAATTGATGCGCTCCGAAGATAACGGCAAGCTCACCGCTGCTGATCGCGCCACGCTGCAGAAACAGCAGAATCATCTTTCCAACGAAATCTACCGCGACAAGCACAATGCCCGTGTCCAGAATTATGGAAACAGCGAAGTTGGACAGCGTCAGCGCTTGCAGCAGCAACGCATCGGCCAGGGCATTGAAAACGGTTCGTTGACGGCCGGCGAAGCCAAGCACCTCGAAGGCAAGGAAGCAGCCATGAATCACGAAGTGCACAACTTCCGTCAGACCAACGGCGGCACCATGACTCCGGCCGAGCGCGCCAAGGTCAACCGGCAGCAGAACAAGGTGTCCAATCAGATCTACAACAAGAAGCACAACGGCAACGAGCGGTAAGCTTCAACCAGAGCTGCCAGGCACAAAGCCCCCGAAGAAAATCGGGGGCTTTGTCCTTCTGATGTCAGACTAAGGGCGGATTAATCGGCAGCGGCAGCCGGTTTCGATTGCACGCCTCTTTCCAGTGCATCGCGGGCCACGTTATCGGGGGTCTTTTCCTGGAACCAAAGCGGATAGGGTTTGGCGGGAACCGGCGTCGCGTCCAATTCCGCGACCTCCTCCGGTGTCAGCGTCAAATCCGCGGCGCCCAGATTGTCCTCCAGTTGTGCGGTCCTGCTGGCTTTCGGTTTTTCCATCGAAACGATGTTCGTGAGCGCTGGAGGTAATCGCTCGGAGGCGGACAGGCAGGCTTGCCTGTCCTACATCAAACTCAACCCTCCGCCCCCACAACTTCCTTCACCACTGGCTCACCCACGGTGTCCATCAACTGCAACTGGCGCGATGTCTTCTCAACCGGTGGCAGTTCGCCAATATCATCGGTGACTGCCGTTCCAAGCTCTTTGAATTTACGGGCAGAGACCAGCACGCGAGTTTCGAGCGATCCGATTGCCTTGTTGTAGGCCTCCACCGCGCGATCCAGCCCCTTGCCTACGCCTTCAAAGTGCTCGGCTACTGTGCGCAGTCGGTCATGCAGCTCTTTCCCAAGCGCGCTGATCGCTTGCGCATTTTCGGCGATTTTCTCCTGGTTCCAGCCGTAGTTGACCGCTCGCAGCAAGGCAATCAGGGTAGTCGGAGATGCGGGAATCACGCGCTGGATCACACCTTCCTCAATCAGTCCGGGATCCTGCTCGAGCGCCGCGCTGAAAAATGTCTCGCCCGGCAGAAACATGATCACAAATTCCGGCGTTGGTTGGAACTGCTCCCAATAGGCCTTGGCGCTGAGCTTCCCAAGATGATCGCGCAGCTGCCGTGCATGTGCCTGCAAATGACGGCGGCGTTCCATCTCGTCCGTGGCCTCGAGCGCCTCGAGATACGCCTGCAACGGCGCCTTCGAATCCACCACGATGTTCTTTTCGCCGGGAAGCCTCACGATCATGTCTGGACGTAACCGGCCATCATTGGTAAGCACGGAAACCTGCTCCTCGAAATCGCAGTACGCCAGCATGCCGGCGATCTCGACCACGCGGCGCAGCTGAATTTCCCCCCAGCGCCCGCGCACGCTTGGTGTGCGCAAAGCGCGGACCAGATTCCCGGTTTCACTCTTCAGATTTTCAGCTTCGGCTTTCCAATCCTGGTGCGCACTAGCCAGCGATTTCACCTGCTCGCTTAGGCTGACGTACGCCGTAGTGCGAATTCTTTCCAGTTCCTGAATCTGCAGATCTACGCGCCCAAGTGACTCCTTGATGGGCTCGACTAAAGTCTGCATTGCCTTCTGGCGTGCCTCGAGATCCATCTCTGCCTGCGACTGATATTTTTCCAGGGTCGTTTTCGCCAGCTCGAGAAAAGATTCGTTGTTGGTTTTCAGCGCCTGGGCAGCCAGGGCGTCAAAAGCGTCTTTGAGGCGAGAGGATGCTTCCTCCAGCAATCGGCGCTCGTCTGAGATTCGCTGGCGTTCGGATTCCAGTGCGGTTTCCGCCACGGCACGGCCATGCTGCTCATTTTCCAGCTTCGCACGGCTATCGGCGAGCTCGCGTCCGCTGTGCGCCAATTGCTCCTTGTGCGACCGCGCCTCTGCTTGCGCCGCCACGGCACGCTTTTCCGCGTCAGAGAGCCGCCCGAAGTATTCGTCGCGCACCCTTCCCGCGCCCGTGAAGTATCCGGCGATTGCGCCAATCGCCGCTCCCACAATGGCTCCGATCAGTAACTCCAGCCCCTGTCCCATCGCTACATGACCTCTAGCCCGTCTGGGCGGATGCTAACACAGAAGCCGGGAGAGATTTCCTCCTCCCGCGGGTTGCTATTTAGGGCAGAGGTTACGCCAAATGCCATTACGACGTGCTGTCGTTTACCTCCTGTTACTTGCGGGCTCAACCGTGCTGCAGCCGCCCGCGGCCACACAATCCCTCCAGGTCGTGGCCAACACCAACTCCGAGGCCGAACGCCGCTTGCTGGAGATGCTGAACCAATCGCGGATACAGCAAGGGCTGGCGCCACTCAGAATGGATCAACGCCTCACAGCCGCTGCTCGCGAGCATTCCCGTGTCATGGCGGATAGGGGTCAGCTTTCGCATCAGTTACCGGGAGAAGCCAATCTCTCCCGCCGCCTGCGAGATTCTCAAGTCGCTTTCATCAGCGCCGGCGAAAACATTGATATGGGAAACGGCTGGCAGCAGGCTCACTCCGCCTTCATGGCATCTCCACCGCACCGCGCCAACATTCTCGACGATGACTATGAGAACGTCGGCATCGGCGTGGTCGAGAGACATGGCACCTACTGGATTACGGAAGACTTCGCGCGGCCGATCCGCTAGCCAGCCCGCCTTCGCCGAACCTGATACCCTGAAGCTGCACTGAGGGTATGGCGGATATTCGCATCGGCATTGCCGGATGGGCGTACAAGGACTGGAAAGGCATTGTCTATCCCGAAGCGCGCAAGAATGCGCCTCCCCCCGTTGAGTACCTGGCGCAGTTTTTCGATCTGATCGAGATCAATACTTCCTTTTACGGACACATCAAACCCTCGCAGGCAAAGCTGTGGTCACAGCAGGCGGCAAGCGCGAATCCTCAATTTCTATTTACCCTCAAGGCGAATCGGGCCTTCACACACTCACCCATTGCGACCGTCGAATCCACGTCAGCAAGCACGATCCGTTTTCAAATGGACGACGTGCGCCTGGCCAGAGAAGCATACGATGCCCTGGCCAGCGAAGGCCGGCTCGGCGCACTGCTGCTTCAATTTCCGATTTCGTTTCGCAACACACCCGAAAACCGCGATCATCTCGATCGCCTGATTCGCCTGTTCGCGGAATATCCGCTGGCCATCGAAGTGCGACATTCCAGCTGGAGTGATGCAGCGACGCTCAAATATCTGACCCAGGTGGGAGTGGCGTTGTGCAACATCGATCAACCGCTCCTCGGACGCGCCGTTCGTCCCGCCGACCATGTAACCTCGCGCATCGGCTACATTCGCCTGCATGGACGCCGCTACGACCAGTGGTTCGATCCGGAGAAACCCAGCGACCGCTACGACTATTTGTACTCCACGCAGGAGCTCGCGAGTTGGAAAGGGAGAATAGAGAATGTGGCCAGGAAAGCCGAGACTACTTTTGTCGTCGCTAACAACCACTTCCAGGGCAAAGCGCCCGCCAACGCTCTGGAACTGAAGCACATGATCACCGGGCAAAAAGTCAAAGCGCCAAGAATCCTCGTCGATCACTACCCGCGGCTGCAAGACATCACAGAAGTGACCGAATCTCCCATCCCTCTCACGCTTTTCGACAGGGCCCATTAAATTCGAAACCGGGAACTTTTCGTCCCGCCCTCGCGTACTGCTTTATATAAGGGGATGGCACCGGTTAACGGTTTATCGGCCGGTCCGTCTAAATACAAGGGAGGCTGATTATGGACGCGAAATACAACTGGCTTATCGATAACATGACGGTTCGGCTGACCATGGTTGCAGTGGCTTTTGCGGCCTGGCTGGCTGCTTCCGCCGCTCTGCTAACCCTGGCAAAGTTCTGAGTGCAGCGCGAGAATTGAGTCCAAGTGATCTTCGGTGGTCGTCATGTTGGGTCTGGAGGGGCTCGGCTTTAGTCGATGTTCCCGATCACGATTGGGACTTTTCCGCAAACCCGTAGGTCGCGAGCGCGCCGTCATTCCCACGGTTTCACCTTGTACCGCGGGAGCGCGCGGGAACATTCGAAGAGCTACAGTTCACTGACGGCTGAATGCTGATTGTTGACCTTCAACTTACCCGAGCACAATTTCCTTCGATTTCGCGGCGTAATGTGAATCCACATAATCGTCGAGGATCCTGATGAACTCCTGGACGATCCCATCTCCGCGCAAAGTGGTCACCAGGCGTCCATCGACGAACACCGGCGCTTTAGGTTCTTCAAACGTTCCGGGCAAAGATATTCCCAGGTTGGCATGCTTCGATTCGCCGGGACCATTCACCACACAGCCCATCACCGCTACCTTCATTTCTTCTACGCCGGCGTAGCGCTCTTTCCAGACCGGCATCTGATCGCGGAGATAACTTTGAATCTGCTCCGCCATCTCCTGAAAGAATGTGCTGGTCGTCCTCCCACAACCCGGACAGGCCGTCACCTGCGGTGTGAAGCTGCGAATCCCAATCGACTGCAGAATCTGCTCCGCAACCATCACCTCTTCCGTGCGATCGCCATTGGGAGCCGGCGTCAGAGACACGCGAATCGTGTCCCCAATCCCCTCCTGCAGCAGCACCGCCATTGCGGCGGTAGAAGCGACAACACCCTTCGTCCCCATGCCGGCTTCTGTCAGGCCAAGATGCAGCGGATAATCGCAGCGCGCTGCCAGCGTCCGGTACACGTCCACCAGGTCCTGCACGCCGCTAACCTTGGCGCTGAGGATGATCTGGTCCTTGCGCAGACCGTATTTGACCGCCAGGGACGCGGAATTCAGCGCGCTCACCACCATGGCTTCCATGGTTACTTCACGTGCATCCTTTGGCTCGGCCTGACGCGAGTTTTCGTCCATCATGCGAGTTAGAAGCTGCTGATCGAGAGAACCCCAGTTCACGCCGATGCGCACGGGCTTTTGATTCTCGACTGCGACCTCGATCATAGTGCGGAAGTTGTCATCATCTTTCCGGCCCACGCTGACGTTGCCGGGATTGATGCGATATTTCGCGAGCGCCCGGGCGCACTCGGGATATTTCTTCAGCAGTTGGTGGCCGTTGTAGTGGAAATCGCCAATGATTGGAACGGTTACGCCTCGGCGTTCCAGCAGGCTCACGATCTGCGGCACTGCCTTCGCGGCATCATCGTTATTGACGGTAACCCGGACCAGCTCCGAACCAGCGCGGGCCAGCGCCTCGCACTGCTGCACCGTCGCCAGCACATCAGCGGTGTCGGTGTTGGTCATGGACTGCACCACAATCGGTGCATCCCCACCAACCTTCACATCACCGACATGCACGGCTACCGAGTTTCTACGCCGGATTTCTGCCATATGTGAAATTTCAGTTTAGCATGCGGAGGTCACTCGGCCCCGCAATGGGAGCCGCTGAGACGATGCGTGGCGAGTATGCGTGCGGGACAATGCCAAAATCGAGAGTAGGTGCTGGTCTCATGTTGCTGATGTTGGCCCATCAAGTTCCGGATTATACGGCGACTCGACTTGTAATTGGCGTAAATAGGCGTCTACCCGCCCACAATACGTCGCCCCATAAGTAGAATCTGACCAAGGGGATACCCGGATCACATTTCGATTGCCGCGCTCCCCTTTTCTGGCATAATCGTCCTGCTCTGGCGTATTTCGTACGGCCTTTGCGAGACCTGAACTGGTTCTCCTGAAGTACGATTACGCCCAATGAAATCTCTCCCGCACATCTTTACCCCGACGAAGAACCGACGGCTCAATGAGCTGATTGGTTTTCTTTTGTTGGTCTCCGCTCTCCTCTTTTTCCTCGCCCTGGCTTCCTACTCGCCGCTGGATCCATCGCTGAATACCGCGGCCAACACTCTCTCCGGGACCACGCGCAACTGGGTCGGGCGATTTGGTTCTTACGGCAGCGATCTCGCATTGCAGATGGCGGGAATTGCAGCTTTTCTGCTCCCCGCGTATCTGGCCGCGTTAGGTATGCGGTGGTTTCGCTCGCGCGCAGTCGAATCACCCATCGCGAAGACCCTTGGATCCCTTCTGCTTCTGCCGTTTCTCGGCGCATTACTGGCGCTGCTTCCATGGCACTGGCGCTGGCTGCATGCGATCCCCGCGGAAGGCTTGCTGGGCCGCATCACCGCGGATGCACTGGTCCACTACTTCAACCTGATCGGCGCCTACATCGTCGCGGTTACCGCGATGTCGGTGGCGCTCTATCTGTGTACAGCATTTTCATTTGGCGCGCTGCAACTGTGGAGCGAGACTCGCTTTGCCTTCGCCTACGCAGCCTGGGACCGGGTCAATGACTGGCGCATGGAGCGTGCACGCAAGCAAGCGCAAAAGGAACTGGAGAAGAAACGAGCTGCAACCCGGCCCACAATCACGGCACAACTGCTGCGGCGTCCCATGGCTGCGGATAGGGATGTTCCAGCCGCTCCGAGCCTAGCGCCGGTTCGCACAGGCATTCAGCGGATGGAAGCCGAGAGAGAAATTCCGGAGCTGGCTCCAGGAATCGGATTGCCGGAAGAGCCCGAGGATGTCGAGCCGCCAGTAAGCGAGCGCGCCGACAGCGCCTCGAAGCCAAAGACCACCATGCCGAAACTGGCTGGTGGATACAAGCTGCCTTCAAGCTCGCTGCTCCATCGTCCCGAAGATCAGTTCGCCATCGACGAGGAGGAGCTGAAGTCTCTGGCGCGAGTGCTGACGGAAAAGTGCGCGGAGTTCGAGGTCCACGGCCAGGTAACGCAAATCAACCCTGGGCCAGTCGTGACGACGTTCGAGTTCAAGCCGGAGGCAGGCATCAAGTACAGCCGAATTACCAGCCTCTGCGACGACCTCTGCCTGGCCCTGCGCGCGGAGAGCATCCTGATCGAGCGCATGGCGGGCAAATCGACGGTAGGCATACAGGTGCCTAATCGCGAACGGGAGACAATCTGGCTGCGCGAGATGGTGGAATGGCAGGATTTCGTCGCCAGCAAAGGCAAGCTCACACTGGCGCTGGGTAAAGACATCAACGGCCGGATTCATGTTGCCGACCTGGCCGCAATGCCGCATTTGCTGATCGCTGGCTCAACTGGTTCGGGGAAGAGCGTGGCCATCAACGCCATGATCATGTCCCTGTTGTACAAGGCCACGCCGGATCAAGTGCGTTTAATTCTGGTGGATCCCAAGCGGCTGGAGTTGGGTGTCTACGACGGCGTTCCTCACCTGTATACGCCGATCATCACCGAGCCCAAGCTGGCGGCCAATGCGCTGCGCAATGCCGTGCGCGAGATGGAGCGCCGCCTGAAGCTGCTGGCGGAAAAAGGTGTGCGCAATATCGAGCAATACAATCGCCTGTTTGATGGCAGCACTCCCAGCCTGTTCGAGGAGCCAACGGAACAGGAGGGGCCCATCCCCTACATTGTGATCATCATCGACGAACTCGCCGATCTGATGATGCTCGATCAGTCCAACGTCGAAGAGTCGATTACCCGCCTGGCGCAGATGGCGCGTGCAGTGGGAATACACCTGGTACTGGCGACCCAGAGGCCGTCGGTGGATGTGATCACGGGTCTGATCAAGGCCAATTTTCCGGCTCGCATTTCTTTCCGTGTGGCGACGAAGGTCGATTCGCGGACGATTCTCGATGCCAACGGCGCCGAAGCCCTGCTGGGGAGAGGCGACATGCTCTATCTGCCCTCCGGATCAGCGCGCGTGCATCGCCTGCATGCGCCGTTTGTTACTGAAAAAGAAATCGCCTCGGTGGTGGAGTTCTGGCGCTCGCAGGGCACCGCGCAGTATCAGCAGGCCTTCCTTGAGGCTCCCAAGGAAGAAGCCGGGAAGACTGAAGCCGAAGCCGGCGAAGCGGGTGACGAGGAGAACGATGAGCTCTATCAGGATGCCGTCCGGCTGGTGCTGGAGTTTGGCAAAGCGTCCACTTCCCTGCTACAGCGGCGGCTCCGCATCGGCTATGGTCGGGCGGCGCACCTGATTGATCTGATGGAGCGCGATGGGATCGTGGGAGCCGCGGATGGCCCGAAGCCTCGCGAAGTGCTCAAGCGGCCGGACTGGCTGTCAGAGGTGGAGCAGTCGATGCGCTAGCGGGGTTAGCGTTCATGCGAGCCCGGTAACAGCGCTAAGTTAAACACCTTGACTTTCGATCCCTTGGTGACATAATCCACCCGTTGCCTCGGGAGTCTCCCCGAAGCGCAGCACATCTGGCACCGCCCCACCCGAGGTTTCCAGGCCTAACCCCGAACCCTCCCCTACTGGCAGCACAACCCTTGTGCTGCAAAGGAGGAATTTCCAATGGGCACAAACCAGGACAGTGGCGGCGGCTCGATAGCCTCGAGGAGTTGGCAACTTATTGTGTTGCTGGTCCCCATCCTTCTGACGACCTGGCTGTCGTTTCGCACATCCGCTATGCAGGCTGTTGCCAACCAGCAACTGGAGAAACAAAACCAGTTGTTCTCGCAACAGCTCCAGCTATCGGAGGAACTCTACAAGCGACGATTTGATGCTTATGAAAAGGTCTATACGAAGCTGGTCGAGATTGATGAAAAACTTCAGGTCAGAGGCGACGCTCAGCAAGCAGAGTGGAACAGAGTCAACGCGGACGGGATCACACAGTTGAATCAGTTGCTCGACGTTAACAAGCTCCACATGAGTGACAAGGTTAAAACGCTGGCCGAGAGCGCTTGGCAGGTGGGAGCGAATGGAGACGCGGAACAACTTTCTCAAACAATCGCCCAACTTGAGACCAGGATGAAGAGCGAGCTGGATCTTTGGATGCTTCAGAAGGAGGAGGAGGAACGAACAGCGGCTAACGTATCCAAGCAAAAAAAACAAAGAGTGGCGGGGAGGAGCGTTCAATGAACCGAAGAACATGTGCTGTACCTATCATTGCTCTTCTGTGCGCGCTGATAACACCAGTGCACCCCCAGTGTTCAGCCCCAGCGAAGATAGAAGTCCCGCCAGGCGAGATGGCCGCTCTTGAGGTAACACACCCGAACATATCGGGCGATGTGCTGTCCGGCGCCGGCAGCGTGGAATCCATGGCGTTCGTGCCGCCGCCCGACTCCTGCTCGGATTCGATTGCCACCTGCAAAGATCCTGTGAAATACCTTGGAACGCAGAATGGCTGTGCCTGTTTCGCTTGCGAATACGCCACTTCCACGCAACACACGGTCTGCACGCGGAACAGCGCAGATCGAAACGTGCTGTTGAAGAGGTCAAAGTAGGAGCGCCAATGTGCAGGAAATAGCTTGAAGACAGTAACCGAAACTGCGAACGGCACAACGATCGCGCTGGACCTTAACGCTTCGGTCGAACTGCAATTACCGGAGGCTCGCACCTCGGGATATCGCTGGACTGCGGAGGATGCGGGCGCTCCGGTTGTACAAATCGAGGATCGCGGTACCACCCTTCCACACGGCCGGACTGGCGGCCAGGCGTTGCATGTGTGGCTCCTGACTGCCCGCCAGCCCGGTGAAGTGCGTCTCCGGCTTCGGCAGAGTCGTCCATGGGAACCGGCGGGTTCCGGCACCCTATTCACAATCACTCTGTCCGTTCGGCCTTGATCATGCAGCGGCTTTCGCCTGGGCCGCCTCTCCAGTCACGCCCCTTATCGTCCAGAAATCGTTCGCATAGCTCGAGTCTGCAAGATACGCATAAGGCATCGTGCAGTAGCCCTTCATTCCCCATGCGTCTCCCCACGAATTGCGGACGATGAAGCGCTGCTGACTGTCGTCATATCCGACGGCAACAACTGCGTGGCCGCCGATTTGATTCTCCCCAGGAGCCGGCATTGGCACCTGACCTGTCTTTGCCACCTGTGGAGATTCAAAGCTGTCGTACACGGTAAAGCCAAACACAAATGGATAGCCTTCGGCCAGGCAGCCCTTCATCTGGTTCAGACTCTGGGTCACCCGATGGTACGAAATGGCCCGATTTTTCGCAGCATCGACCAGGGTTTGCGCTGGGGGAGGCCCCACAAACTGCTGGATGTTGTACGGCCAGTCAGTCTCCGGACAAACCCCGATTTTCACCGTGGTCTTGATCCCATCTCGAATGCGAGCGCCGCTGTCCTGATTCACAGTGCCCTCGATCTTGCGCTCGTTGTAATAGATGAACAGGCGCGAAGGAACAAACTCCTTCAGCTTTAGTTTTCTCTGATCGAATTCGAAAGCGCCTGCAATGGCATTGGCAGTGCAGCTTCCGAGCTCGCCTTGGTCGTAGACGCCAGGGCATTGGTTTCGTAGATCGATGCTTTGCGGCAACGTAGCCAGAACTGCAGGCGGAGCTGCATACAAGAGATCCCGCGGATCCGGCAGATCTGGAATCCAGCCGTAACGTTGTACCTTTCGTGGCATGGTGACTCCTTTCAGACTTTCAACCGATTTTAAGTTTTTCGCGCGTGATTGCGCTGGGGAGAGAGACGCACACCAAGAGGTGGTGTCACAACAACCATACGAGCACGTTATTGTCCACCTCGATTGGAAGCTGGCGAAAGAAAACTCGTTCTGTTCCGAAATTCGAAAAATCTCTCAAAATGACGCTGCTTGGCCGAGTTCCTGGTGTTTTTGCTGCGGAACACAACGAGGTTCTAGGTAGTTACGGCATCGCCTGACAGAGATTCCCACTATCCAATCGGATTGTGGCTATCCAATTGTCCTCGCTTAGGTAGCAATGGAAGGGTACGAAAGGGGGCCAGCAGCGCTCCCAGAGCCGCTTCCAAAAAATAAGCCCAGGCATGTCGGCCTGGGCTTTATCACCTTCGATCGGAATTCGTACTGCCTACAGCGAGCTCATGTTTGCCAGGAATTCGCCGTTCGACTTGGTCTTACCCAGCTTGTCGATGAGCAACTCCATGGCTTCTACCGGCGAGAGCGGATTCAGCACTTTGCGCAGCACCCAGATGCGCGCCAGGTCTTCCTTGGGGATGAGCAACTCTTCCTTGCGCGTGCCGGAGCGCTGAATATCGATCGCAGGGAACACGCGCTTATCGACCAGCTTGCGGTCGAGAATGATTTCCATGTTGCCGGTGCCCTTGAATTCTTCAAAGATCACGTCGTCCATGCGCGATCCGGTATCGATCAGAGCGGTAGCGCAGATGGTCAGCGAGCCGCCTTCCTCGATGTTTCGTGCGGCGCCGAAGAAGCGCTTCGGCCGCTGTAACGCATTCGAATCTACGCCGCCCGAAAGTACCTTCCCTGAGGGCGGAACAATAGTGTTGTAGGCGCGAGCCAGGCGGGTGATGGAATCGAGCAGAATGACAACATCGCGCTTGTGCTCGACCAGGCGCTTGGCCTTTTCGATCACCATTTCCGCCACCTGCACGTGACGGACAGCGGGCTCGTCGAACGTGGAGGAGATAACTTCGCCTTTGACCGAGCGCTGCATGTCGGTGACTTCTTCCGGGCGCTCGTCGATGAGCAGCACGATCAGCACCACTTCAGGGTGATTGGTGGTGATGGAGTTAGCCAGGTTCTGCAGCAGCATGGTCTTGCCGGTACGCGGCGGCGCGACGATCAGGCCGCGCTGTCCCTTGCCGACCGGGGTAAGCAGATCCATCACGCGGGCGCTCACGTTTTCACGCGCCGTCTCCAGCTTGATGCGCTCCTGCGGGTATAGCGGCGTCAGGTTGTCAAACAGAATCTTGTTGCGCGCTTCTTCCGGAGATTCGAAGTTGACGGCTTCAATCTTGACCAGCGCGAAATACTTTTCGCCTTCATGAGGCGGGCGCACCTGCCCGCTGATGGTGTCGCCCGTTTTTAGGTCGAATTTCCGAATCTGCGAAGGCGAGACGTAAATGTCGTCGGGTCCGGGCAGATAGTTGTAATCAGGCGAGCGCAGGAACCCGTAGCCATCGGGCAGGATTTCCAGAACGCCTTCCGCAAAAATGTGTCCTTCTTTTTCGCTCTGGGCCTGCAGGATTTTGAAGATGAGATCCTGCTTGCGCAGACCGCTGGCACCGGGGAGGTCCAGGGAGCGAGCTATGCGGGTTAGCTCGGTGATGTTCTTTTCTTTCAGTTCAGCGATTGTCATGTTCACCTACGGGGGTATGTGTAAAGGGGGGTCTGAAGATAACCTAAGATTACTTTGAACTTTGGGGCGCGCCTTGCGGGAAGGGGCGCACCCGGAAGCTCTATTATGCAGCCCGCTGCTGCGCCTCGACAACCTTTTCCGGTTCTGACATGACCTGGGTGCGGTCCGAATCGGCAATCTTGCCGAGGACCTCGTTCATCGTCTCCTGGATGCGCGTATTGGGACGATGGAACTTACGGGTTGCTTTGGAGGCAAGCTGGCAGAGCATATAACGATTTCTAAGTGTCTGTAAAGCTTCGAAAACGAGGTCCGAGCGCATCTTCTATCTTGAGAACTCCTTGTCCCAGAAATTGCCGCACATCGAGGCGGTGGGCAAACCCGACCGTTTTAAGGTCCTGCCATCTCCTGTTTTTGTGAGGTACCCAGAAAGAGCATCCCGGGGATGCAGGCCTACGACTATCGGAATAGATGCGTGCCAGTATAACAAAGTTGCATCTTTATCCAAGGGAAAGTTTAAATAGCTCAGCGAGTTAGGGTTACTAAGGTTCTCCGGAGATTCGCCTTTGCGACCAGGGATCGATTCGTACACATACTATGCCTGATCCCTGCCTATTGTGCCTGAATTTACTCGACCCAGCCAAGGGCTAATCCGCCTTGAAAACCACTCACGTGCATCGATGCCCCCGAGCGCTAGCCTCCTGCCTATTGTCCCTGGCTTTCGCTTGGTGCTGGGCCGAAACCGCAGCTTCCCCTCATACCTTGCCGGAACCGTTCGCGCTCCTCGGGAGTCATGTTCTCCCAGCGCTCGGCCATGCGGCGCCGGAAACGGGATCGCGGGGAGCCGCGCATCCCGAGTCCACCGAAGAGAATGCGGCATAGCGCCAATAGTGCCAGCCCTTGCCAGAAGGTGATCTGGGGCCAGCCAAACAGCGGGATCAGCAGCCAGTTCCACAGCAGCTTGACAATCTCGCCGCCGAGGAATGCGAAGAGCACGATTGCCACGATCGCCGCCGGACCTATGAAAAACCATCTCCATCTCCGTCTCATTTCCGTACCTCATCCTTTCGAAATTCGTCGTAGATCTTTCGCAGGCGCTGCCGCAGATACAACACCGCATAGCGCTTGCGCGAAAGCAGCGTATTTACGCTCACGCCGGTCTCCGCCGCTATCTCCTTGAAGCTCTGCCCTTCGAGTTCGTGTGCCACAAAAGCCTCGCGCTGTTCCTCCGGCAGCTCGTCAAGCGCCAATTCGATTTCATTGAGCAGCATGTTGCGCGCGTAAACCGCATCCGGTCCGGCATCGGGCGAAGGCAGCAGGTCTTCCAGGTGCAACCGTTCGCCATTCTCGTTCGCGACCGCGGCCTCGCTGAAGCTCTCCGGTTTCTTCTTGCGGAAGAGATCGATGATGCGATTGCGCGCCACGCGAAATAGCCAGCCGGTGATGTGCTCGATCGGCATCAGCAGGCGGTTGGCTTCCACCAGCGTGTAGAAAACGTCCTGCAGAATGTCCTCAGCGTCGCCCGGATCGGGCACGCGCCGGCGAATGAAGTTGCGCAGCCGGGACTGCTCCCGCTTGACCACTTCCGAGATCAGCCGGTCCTGTTCGAGCGCCATCCGGTCCAGGCTCGCTGCCTTCATCTACTGCTGTAGACGTATGAGGGGGTGCGGATATTGTAGGGCAGCCAGCTCCCTGAAAAGATGGGCATTGCGGCTGATGCTGAGGTCCCGCGGGTGGTCCGACTGCGGCTCATGCTCGGCTAGCTCGCCAGAGCGCCAGCTCTCTCCCGCCACTTCGCGACATTTACGCCCTGCACCGTCAGATACAGCGCGAAGGACAACTCGCCTACAAACGAGGGAATGAGGATGGCGGGAAATAGCCGATCTGCAAGCGCGGGAGCGGCGATCAGCGTGAAACTATTAATCAGATAGCAGACGCCTGCGATCTGCATCAGAATACCGATCGCCTTGGGAAAATATCCCGACCTGAAAATCAGGTAGCCGATCACCACGCAGAAGCAGCCGAAGAAGATCAGACTCACGCCAAATCCATAGCCGTGCGGTTTAACCGCGAGGTATGCCAGGGCATAGAGCTGCTCCGGCGTAAATGCTTTGAGATAACCGGCTTTCCCCAGTGGAAACAGTGCCACGATGAGATACATCGTGCTCACTGCTTCGATGCCGATCGATACGAGATTGAAGAGGACCGACAGTAAAACCAGTTCTTTGCTGACCGGCTTGAGCAGGAAAAACAAGATCCATGTCACGATGACAGCGCAAATCAGCAAGACCAGTTCGGCGGCGATATGGAAGCGCCACAGCGACTCCATCGTCCTTAGCTTGGCGGCTGTCGAGGCTGCATCACCCGAGACGATGACTCTCCCGCGCACACCTGCCTCGCCGAAGAGTCCAATGGCGATGATGATCAGATACAGCACGCCGCCTACTCTTGCGTAAGTCTGCGGCGATGTCCCAATCGTGCGATCTGTCATTTCCCTCCTCAGATCGGTTCGCGATAGCGGCGCACCCGCACTGCCAGCGCAAGAAATACTGCTGCTGCTGCGAGACCAAGCCACAGACCCGGGCTGCTCAGGAATTTGCCCGGATCCATCGTCGTCATCGGATACATCGGCTCGCCGCCATGTCTGGACATCTCGAATCGCTCAGGCCCAATCAGGCGGTAAGACAGCATGCGGGCGAAGTGCGAAGTATTGAATGCGATTTTTTCAATTACGGCGATGGCAAAGGGTGGCAATGCCGCCCACACAAGTGTCGCGCGTCGTGCCCAACCGGAGACGAGCAGCAGCCAGGCATAGATTGGCGCATACCACAGGATGTGCACGCTGACAAGATGGTAGAGCAGCATCAGCGACATCTGGTACATCGACAAATGGGTCCACAGTGGCGCGATGCTCAGCCCGTTGGCCAGCAGCACCATCGAGCTCACCAGCAGCATGATCGCTTGCGTGACAAAGGTGATCGCGAAGTTCAGCAATGGCAGAATCACAATCGCAATGCCCGCCTTCGCCAGCACGGTGGTGAGATCGGAAACCGGCAATGATTTCCAGAACAGGATGCTGCGGTCGCGACGCTCGCCGTGCAGAGCGTCGAGACAATAAAACAGCCCGGCCAAGAAACTCGCCCCCATGATAAGACTGGGAGCGAAGACGTAAGGCCAGGAAAGGACTTCAAACTGCTTTGAGGGATCCAGCCCTATCACTGAACGACGGACCGTGCTGATGAAGAAGCCAAACAGCACGATGCCGGAGGCGGCCAGCGGAGCGGCGTAGATAAAACGGTTCTCCCAGAACTCGCGCTGGATCGACCAGAACATCGGCCGGGTGTCAGCCACAACCGCGGGCGCGATTACCTGCGAGTCTACTCGAGCGTCGGGCACGGCATTCGATTGCGTGCTCATCGCGCCGCTCCTTGCCCGACACCCTGCGTGGCCATCACCGCAACGAACAGGTCAGCGAGAGTTGGCGCCCGCACCTCTCCCAGCTCCGACAATCGCTGGCGATCCACCCCAGCGAACAGCAGGATGCTGCGGCCGAACAGTTGCCGTTCGTGCATCGGCTTGAGCGCTCGTGCCCCGGCCACCTGCTCGGGATTCACCGTCACTTCTGCATAGCGTGACTCCAACTCCTCCATGCTGGAATTGAACACGATGCGGCCGCGGTCGATGAACATGACATCCGTGAGGACGTGCTGAATCTCCTCCACCTGATGCGTCGTCACCAGGATGGTACGGTTGCGATCGTAGTAGTCGTTGAGCAGCGAATCGTAGAACTGCTTGCGGTACAGGATGTCCAGACCCAATGTCGGCTCATCGAGTATCAGCAGGCGCGCATCAATGGCCATCACGATGGCGAGGTGGAGTTGGGTCACCATGCCTTTCGACAGTTCCCTCACCTTGCCGGTGCGCTTGATCGCAGTTCGAGCCAGAAAGCCTTCCGCCTTAGCGCGGTCGAATCGCGGATGTACGCCGGCAACATAATCGAGCAGCTGCGAAACCCTGATCCACCGCGGCAGTACGGCCACATCAGTCATGAAGCAGACGTCCCGCATCAGCAGGTTCCGCCTGATCCAAGGGTCGCGTCCCAGCACCGTCAGTTCTCCCTGATACGGCGTGAGTCCAAGGATGGCGTTCAGCGCCGTTGTCTTGCCTGCGCCATTGGGGCCGATCAGGCCGAGGATGCGGCCCTCTTCTACACGCAAATCGATGCCATCGAGCGCAACGGTTTGGCCGTAGGTCTTGCGGAGACCGTGCGCTTCTATGCACACCATCGCTTCAGCGCTCCTTCTCGTTGGTTTTCGACCTTGATCTCCGGTTCGCGCCGTCCTCCAGCAGTTCTTCCGCTTTCAAGCCTAACCGCTGAATGGTTGCCTGGATTCTCGGCCACTCTTCGGCAAGGAACTTCTTCCGTTCACCCTGCAGCAACAGACTGCGCGCGCCGGTCTTGACGAACATGCCGAGACCGCGCCTCTTCTCGACAAGCTCCTCGTCCACCAGTTCCTGATAGCCCTTCAATACTGTGAGCGGATTGACGCGATAATCCGCCGCCACCGTGCGCACCGATGGCAGCGGATCGCCTTCCTTGAGCACTCCCTCCAGTATCATGGCGACAACCCGGTCGCGCAGCTGACGGTAGATCGGCTGAGCGTCGTTCCACTCGCTGTCCATCAGGATTCCCAGCCCACCTCACTGACCAAGGATACTTGCCCGCGCACTCTCTCTCTTCAGATCCATGCGCGCATGCATCGGCTTGTCCCCGGGCATCATATAGGTCCAGTCCTCGATATGGTGGTTCGAATCGATGATGGTGAACACCGCATGGTACATGTGGCCGAACTGATTGCCGCCTGAAAGGTCGACAAAATCGAATTCCACTTTCTTCCCGTCCGGCGAGGTGCGGGCAACCATGCGCGGCCGGTTGCCGGCATCGCAATAGTGCGTAAGGAACAGGCGGTCACCGTCGAGATAAAACATGGTGACCGGATGGTCATAACGCGTCGGATCGTCCGGCTTTCCCGCCTCAAACATTTCATGCACCAGCGCGTTTCCCCGGGAAGTCAGGCGCATCGAGACCTCTGTATGAGCTCCGTTCCCCATGGCTTCGATGGGTGGATCGGTGGTCACCGCGCCTTGCCAGACGCCTGTCAGGGTTTTGATGGCGTCGAAAGACTTTTGGGCCTCGGTTGGCGCGGGCTTCTCGGGAGACTTGTGCATTTCTGCTTGAGCGAAAGCCGCGGTTGAGAACGAGACCAGAACAACAGACAGCACGAAACTAAGCACAACAGCAGGCGATTTCATGTTTCCTCTCCTCATTTTTGATCGGTTCTTGGGCGTGAAGCGCTCGCGTACTATACTGTTATACTTAACTATAACACCATTGCAGATGTCAAGGGGTTTCGACTGTTGATGGTGAGTCCTGCCGTTTCAGGGTAGAGTTGCTGCTACACATCCATCTTTAAACGGCTTGGAGGTTCGCTAGCCCAATATGCGAATAGTCGTGCTCCTCTGTCTCAGTGTTATTGCTCTTCTTCCGATTGATGCATCGGGATCCTGCATCGTTATTCACGGTCGCGCGCATCTGTACGGCGGCGACGGTCAACTTCGCATTTGGCGTATCGGGAACGCACCACGAGTACGCGCCCGATGACTCGTCCCGGCCACGGGTCGAGGAGTGGCTTGGTAATGGAGTGAAAGACACCGACAAACCAAAGTACGCCAGCCCTGCTTCAATGGTCTGTCTTTTCGCCGATTTTCTCATCTGCCCAATTGAACCATTCAAAGAAGGTTCAGTGCAGCAAGCAGAGGTCAAGAGTGCGTCTCACAGGCACTACATCGAGGTCGGAACGCCCAAGTGTTTCGCGCGGGGGAGTAATCACTGAATAGGCGAGCTATCACCCCGCAGATGGGAGGGTACAATTTAGCCTGATTCCCGCGAGTTTCAGAAAAATGCACGTCCGGCTCGCTTGCGCCATCATCCTGTTGCTGCAGCTTTCGCCTGCGTGCTTTGCTTTCCCACAACAATCATCCCAAATAGGTGCTCCCGTGTCGGATCGCGATAAAGCCGGGCTCCGAGGGCCACTTAAGAAAGTGCTGGTTGAGAACACTTTCTCGGGTGCTGGTGGTCAGCAGTTCGTCACAACCACTACGACGGAGTACGCCCCCGACGGCAGGACTCTCGAAGTGCGTTACGGCAACCCGGATGGCTCGGAATGGGTAACAAGCCGTACCTACGACTCAGATGGATGTCTCCTCAAAACTGTTTCCGGCAAGGCGGGCGCCGCCCCCAGTTCTGATATGACGTACTCGTACGACAAAGAACGAAGGCTGGTTGGAGTGAAATCGGGTGACAACACCCAGATTCGCTACCAGTACGACGACAAGGGCCGCAAGTCTGCCGTTGAAAGCTATGATTCGAGGCCTCTAGCTCCGGGCACTGCTTACGCGCCACAGTGGGAAGGCACCGACATGGGCTTCGCTCCGTCTCCTGGTGGCACTCTCACCACGTCGTACAACGAGGAGGGGGTAGCCACCGGTGCGCAGTCGCGCGATGCAAACGGAAACCTCGTGGGCCACATTGTGCGGAAGTTCGATGCAAAAGGTCAAATCCTCTCGGAGGAACAGGTCGCGGATGCCCCTGAGTCGATGATTCCTGAAGAGATGCGGTCAAAACTCAATCCAGAACAGGCCAAGTCGGTCGGCGCGTTTATAGCTGGCGGCATGCTAAACAGTGCTATCTCTTATTCTTACGATTCCAATGGCCGCGTGACGGAACGGCGCAGAACTGGCGGGGCGTTCGGCGAGGAAGTAACCGTCACAACCTATAACGATCACGGTGACAAGGCCTCGGAGCGTACCACCACGGTCAGGAACCCAGAATTTGGGATCGAATACAATCTCACTGAAGCCGGAGCCATGATTCCGGCCGGGCACCCTCAACCCGCCGAGCCACCTGACACCCACGAAACACAGTACACCTATCAGTACGACGACCATGGCAATTGGACCGAGCAGACCATTGTCTCCCGCTCTCGTCCAGACGCAGCCTGGGGACCCGGCACGATGCATCGTCGCAAACTCACCTATTACTAAAGTCGATTACTAACATCGACTGAGTTCAGCGAAAATTTTCGGGTAGTTTTTCATAAATCTTCACCTCAGCGATTGGACGGCAAGCGACCTGCTGCTAAAGTAGGGCTATGCAGCCACAATTGGTCTGCACGAAATTGGTGGATTATGCTGCGTCTCCTGGGTTTTGTCCTGGTTGTGGTGATTTGTGTTGGCATGGCCCCTTGGGGCTTGCTAGTCGGCGCGATTCTGTTGTTTGGATGGCTGCTGGTAAAACCAGCGCCCAATACTCCTAGATTGCGCTCGCTTGACGAACAGCTTCGGGCTAGCAGGCTTCTGAGCGCAATTCCTCTGGTCAACGCTGTCTATTGCGTGAACTGCGATTTGATCACCAACAGTCCGCATGATGCCTGCGGTGTTTGCGCCAGCCGCTCGGTGATCGCGGTCTCACGAATGTGGCAGCTCACCCTCACCGAGGCGCCCACCAAAGCAGCCAAGTTCAAAGTAAGCTTTACCGCCGATGTGCGTGGAATTCCGGCAAGCGGATTGAATGACTGCACCAAATTGATCAGCCGCCTGACCGAGTTGGGTGGAGAGGTCAAATCCTTTCACATCACAGTGGATTCTGTATCGAGCAGTGACGCGGTCACTGCCGATCAAAAGTTCGAGGTGCTAAAGCCGGTGGGGCGAGCGCCGATCGGCGCGTGGCAAGATATTCGCCAAGCGTCTTAGTCGATTTTCTGACAGGAACTTAATTCACTCTTCTAAATCTGCGTCCTGACCTACTAACGAGCACTCCCGCTGCTTGCCGGAGACAGATTTAACAGTTCCGCGAATCCACGCATGTCGTGTGCCGGTACGATGATCAGGTCGGGCAGGCGTTCTTTGAGCGCGATCATGCGCAGCAGGTTTTCGCGGTTGCCTTCGGCATCCGAATCGGCTTGTCTGCGGACGAGCCAGGGCCGCTCCTCGCGCAACGTGATTCCCTCGAGCTGGTATACCAGATCGCCAACAAATGCGTACCGCCTTCCGTTCTGCAGTGTCACGAAAATGATTACACTGCCCGGAGTGTGACCTGGCGCGGGCACAACCACGATCGAGCCATCGCCATAGACGTCGTGGCTCGCAGGAAATCCCAGGTACGGCCCGCCTTCGAATCCGTACTCCTCATAGCGTATGCCGGTGAAAAGACGGCAAAAATCCATGTCCCCACTTTTCCTGATGAACTCGTGTTCCTGCGGCGTGACCCACACAGGCACCCCCGGAAAATCTGGCAGGCCGCTGACGTGGTCCCAATGGGAATGGGTCAGAAGAATGGCGCGAAGTGATTTCAGGTCGTAACCGGCAGCCCTTAGCTGGTCGGCGGCGGGCTGCCACAGACTATAAAACGTAATCGCACGGAAGATCGGGGGCAGGGATCGGAACTGCTGGTCGATGTTGCGGCCGAACCCGGTATCGATGAGCAAGTCGCCCTGCGAGTGCTTTACCAAGACTCCGGCCATGGAAAAGTCGCGGCGCTCGAACAACGAGCCAGCGCGATAGCCAAAGGCGGCAACGCGATGGTTCACGCCAGTTACCAAGGCGAAGACGGCAACCTCCTTCGGCGGTGTAGCTGAAGGCAGAGGGCCAGCATAGGGAGCTGGCTTCGGCAGAGGTGAGGCCGAAAATGTGCGCAGCAACAGCGCCAGTGGCAGGACAACCACCACGGCGGCAACCGCCACGTAGAGGGTCTTTCTTTTCCTGGTCTGTCTAGGTCTGTCTAGAGCTCCTGAGCAATCCTGAACCAACATGAGATCGTGCAAAGCTTACCCTGAAAGCTTTTGGCGCGCCTTGATATCCTCCCCCCGACCAACAAGAAAAGCCCGGCCGAGGCCGGCCGGGCAGGGTTAAGATTAACGGGCCGCTAGCGTTTTCGTTGTGTCTTGCGGCCACGCCAGATTACAGAGACACCGAAAACGAAAACGACCGCTATCGTTGTGGCCCATCCAAGCGCCGAGTGCCGCTCGCTGGCCAGTAATGTGAATCCACCTCCGGGATTGGGCGCGGTCGGCGATCCCTCTTCCTGAGGCTGCGGATTGTTGTCCATGATGGGCATCTGCAGCGTCTTGAGGAAGCTGACCACCGCCAGCTGATCACCATCAGAGAGACTCTCGAACGCCGTCTCCGCCTGGGTGGCCTCGCCACCGTGCCGGCTGATCGCCTCATAGATCGTGTCCAGATCGTTGCGGTGGCCCCAGGGACCGGAGTTGCCGGTGTCCCACAACTTGGCTGTCATGAATTGGTAATACGGTGGACGATCGGTTACGCCGGTAGGCCCGGCATTGGTCTTGTCGGTCGCCGGCGTCTGCGAGATCGGCACGTCGTCACAGTAATGGTTCGTGACAGGATCGAAATCGTGGGTGGGATCGCAGATAGTGTGGCGTTTCAGATCGGTAAAGGCGGGTACCCACTTGCCGACAAGGCCGCTGGTCTTTCGCAGGTCAAAACAGAAGGACTGGCTGGTGTCGCGAAAATCGCCCTCCTGATTGCGCGCATTGGGTTCGCAGTAGATGGTGCTGCGCAGTGGAAGCGCAGGAACATGACAGGAGGCGCAACCGATCTGCGAAAACAACTGCTCGCCGCGAAGGACCTCGCGTAGCTCCTGCGCGCTGTGCGGGACGGTGCGCCGCGGAACCGGCAGCGCCGCCTCAAAGACGGTAACCGCGGTCACGTCGCCGACAGTGAGTTCATTGCTGATTTCGTCCTGGTCTGGATCCGGGACGGGTGGATTCAACTGCTCCAGGGCCTCAACGGGCTGGATCCCCAGATGCCGATTGAATCCCTGGATCGTGAAATGCCGGATGGACTTGTTCTGGCCCTTGCGGCCGAACGGCCGGATCACCAGGTCGGGGCTGACTCCCTGAACCTGACTGGTATCGACGGTGCCGTTGGAGTGAGCGGTCAAGGAACCAAATTGCACGCCCTTGGTCACCAGATTGACAGTAACGTCGTGATGCAAAGCCGCAGCCTGTGCCAGCGCCTGCGCCTTGAGATTCTGCAGGTCGTCGGTCATTTCTCGGCCAAGCAATTCGATGGCGCCAGAGCCGAACATGCCGAGTGAGCCGCGTTCGTTGAAGGTATGCGCAAAGCCGCCACCGGTGGATGTGGGCGTAGTCGGCCTGCACGGACGGGCGGCGTTCAAATTTCCGAACACGCTGGTGGTCAACATCACGCCTGAGACCGGATCGCAATCAATCGCCTGATCGAAGAGATTGGCATGAAAGCTGCCAGCGCCACCGACTTCCGGCTCGTTATGGCAGGAAGCGCAGGAGTTGGCATCCGGTCCCGAAAGGATGGTCAGCCGTGGGGCTTTGAGCGGATCCGGAGTGCGCGGGCCGCCGATGCCATGATTCGCAACCGCCGCAGTATTTGCCGGCCGCCCGGCGCCATCGCAGCGGTTGAAATCGGTAATGAAGATCTGCCGCCCAAGATTGAAGACTTGTTGGAAGCTGTATCTTCCGTTGACGATATCGTTCTGGTCGATGTGAGTCTGAAGCGCGGGCCGATCATTAAACCCGGCTGGACACGCATTCTGCGCATGGGCTGGCAGCGACGCGATCATCACCGTCGCAACCAGAGTTGTTAGCAACGCCGCTGTAGTTGTACTGATTCGCCTCATACAGCGGCAACTGCAGGTTTTCCATACAAATACACTTCTCGGGACCATTCTTTCTCCTCCTCCCGCTATCAGTGCGCGTACGGAAGGCCCTACTCCGCAACCGGAGGCATCTCGGGTCAGAGGAAGAAGGAGAAGCTGGAGCTAGTAAGAGATGGCAGATTCTGCCGGAGCAACCCAGCCCTGTCAATTGCGAACCGGACTAAGCAATCGGGTTACGCACCTACAGTCTGCCTCAAAAACTCAAGCCACCCTCGAAGGGTGGCTTGAGAACGTTTCGGATTGGACTATCCCCCTACACTGCAGCTGCACGTACCCTTGCCGCTGCCCAGGAACTGCACGAACGAGCATGCCTGCCCGAGGAAAGCCAGTTCGTCCGCCTGGAGCGGCACCTGGGCAAACAGATCGCGACTTCTGCCAACGAAAGTACCGGGCGGTTCCACTTGCACAGGCGCTGAAGACACGAACAGACTGCTCGTCCACGCCCGCAGATCCGGGGTCGGAACCGGGCTGGTAGGATCACAGTTCGCCTGGTTGTCGGAGACGATCTTAACTACACCGTGTTGCGGAGCCGGAAATCCGGTAAGCGGGTTATGGTTGAGTTCGCGACCAATCTGCAGCCTGAGCAACGCGTTAGCTGTGAGTGGGCACGCACAGCACTCCAGCATCTCCTGGTTCGTGTCAAACCAGTAGATGTCGGCGCAAACTGTGCCGTGGTGGGCGCTAATTGGCGTGCCTTGCTCGCCAGGGTTAACTATCTCGACGAAAGCAAAGTCGGCTTCTGCGGCGCTCAAACCGCCAGCCTCAACACTAAATCTCTCCCACGGACTTACCTGGTACACATCATTCGTGCCCTGTGCCCAAACCTGCGACGCCAGTGCAACCATGATGAGCAGTACGCTGATGGCCAGAATCTTACGCATGGAAATCGCTCCTTTTGTGCAGCCGCGCGGCGACAGCTTTTCGTGCAATTGTGCCGTTGGCGGCCGGAAGAGAGAACGGCATCGCCTCGACTTGGGAGCTTATCGGAAATTCCAAGGTTCACAATTCCCCAATCAGACTAGCCAATTGCCAATCGCCTGCGTGGCTAGTTCGGGAGGCTAGGCGGCGGTCCTTCGACCATAATGTTTCGGGCCGCTGCCTTACTCGCGCGATGACCTGATATCCATCTGACAAAACTTGAAAGCATTCTCCTCGCCGGGATGATAGGCTGCCGAAACTTATTGCCCGCCTAATCGAGGCCACTTCTGAGGCGGGCTACCTCAGTTCTGCCAGCTCACATTCACGAACCCGGTGCCGCTGGTAGGAACCGTGTAGGAGTGGTTGGGACCGGCTTCCCAAGTGACCGTGCCGTTTGCCGCGATCTTGATGAACTTGAATTGAATGGTTCGACCGGCCGGCACACCTACGTTCAAAAACCAATCCGGATAGTGCGGCGCGAGCATCGGACCGACCGCGCCATCCCAGGTGGTGTTCCAGTTTCCCAGCTCCACCGTGTCACCACTAAGAAAGATGTAGTCGCCGATGACCGTCGGTGCGGCGTTGGTCACCGTGAAAGTCACCGGGATGAGCTTTGCCGCGAGCACGGTGAACGGCAGACCGTTGGAGACGTGCCCTGACGAATCGGTCACTGTAACCGTGTAGTTGCCGTTCCCAATCGTGGGCACCGTCGCCACGATCTGATTCTTGCTGGAGCTGACCACTGTTGCGACCGTGGTGCCGAACTTTACGGTGTTTGATCCGGCGAAGCTGCCGGCGAGCGTGACCTGAACTCCCGGCTGGATCACATCCGGTCCGATCGATGCCAGCACTGGAGTGGCCGCCGTGCCGGGGTTGAAAACCCAGACTGCGACGCAGTGCGCCGGCAGAGTGAAATTGTTGACAGGATTGTTCCCTCCACCATTGGTCACGGTGATCGAGGGCCCTCCCAGCATTCCCCCCAGGTAGTCGGTGTAATTGCCGGCAGCAAGCGCCGTGAAAAGGCCGGAGATTGGCGTCCCCGAGGCGTCATTTTTATTGATGGCAACCAGCACCACGCTTGCGGCGAATTTCCGCTCGTAGATATACACATCGTTATTGATCCAGCGCTGGCCAACTGTTCCGTATGGTATCGCTGGATTACTTCTGCGCAACGCGCTCAGCTTGCTGATGAGCTTGTAGGCAGTGGTCGTCGTATCGAAGCTGCTCATCATCGGCCGGTTATAAGGATCCACCCCCTTGTTAGTGTCGTTGTGAAGATATTGCTCGGTGCCGTAGTAGATCACCGGCACGCCGCGGCAGGTCAGCAGGAACGCGAGCGCCTCGTGCAGCCGGTCCTGGTTCTTGTTGATGGAGAGGAAGCGCTGGCGGTCGTGGTTGTCGATGAACGTCACCAGGTCGTTTACCTGCTGGAAATTCAATGCCTCCTGCGACAGCACCGTATCGATCTCGCTGAAGCTGTTATCGCGCGCGAACGCGTCATCGATGGCGTTGTAGAGTGGAAAATCCAGGGCCGAGAAGCCGGAGCGATTCGCGAACTTATAGAGATCGTGATAAAGGGGATCATTAGTCGTGTCGGCGATCCATTCGCCGAAAGTGAACGTGTCCGCGTTGCTGTAGATGCTGTTCGCGAGAGTGTACAGCCAGCCCCAGGTGGTGTGCTTGATGGCGTCCACCCGAAACCCATCGACGTGATGCTGCTGGAATAACTGCGCTGCAGATTTCAGGTAGGCGTCAATCGTGGGATTCTCCTGGTTGAAGTCTGCCAGATCGGAGAGGGTGTAGTACTGATCCTTATAGCGATCGTTGTAGTCGCCGTCGCCGAGGTTCGGATTGTGATGGAAATAGCCGTTCGTATCGTTCGTGTAATTTCCAACCAGGTTCCCGTTGTCATAGAACGCGCCAAACTCACCTTTGTTGTTGGGGTTGGAATGATTGGGCGCGAAATCGACGATCACCTTGATGCCCTTACTGTGCGCCGCCGTGACCAGGCTGTCGAAGGCGGCAAAGGAGTTGCTGGCGTCTCCCATGTGCTCCTCGATGCGCTTGAAGTCGCGGGCGTGATAGCCGTGATATGGCGCGCCGACGCTACTGCCGTCTTCGTTTGCGTTTTCGTTGTCAACCGGTGGCGAAATCCAGATCGCGGTGACTCCCATGCCTGCTATGTACGACATCTTCTGCTCGATGCCGGCCAAGTCACCTCCCCAGTAAGCTTGAAAGTTATTTTTCGTGGAGTCGAACAAGCCGCTGCTTTGCGCGGGATTGTCGTTCGCGGCATCGCCATCGAAAAAACGATCGGTAACGATCTGATAGATCACTTCCTTCTTGAAGTCAGCTGCCCTGGAGGCCGGCTGGATAATCGCCGGCGCCAGAATCACCACGACAACGGCAAGCTTGCGAGTGAATGACTTTGACATGCGGACCTCCGGGGCGGCCGGGAACATGCTCGGACTGCGAGGCTGCTATTGTCACACAGTGTGGAGATGTGTCCGCCTTGGGCAACGTAAATTCCGGATTTACCTGGCCTTTGCTAAAACGGTTCTGTTTCATTAATGGAACCCCAAACCGCCACTTCTTAGAAATTGACCGACACTTAACTTGACCTACTCCTGCCCGAGGAGTAAGAACGCACTTTAACCTTGAGGATCCCAGCCATGAAACCTATTCATACCTTCAGTGTCGTTCCTTCTTTGCCGCCACAAATCCACGGATTGCTCGCCATCGCTCACAACCTGCGTTGGTGCTGGAGCCATGAGTCGGTGGAGCTGTTCCGGCGTCTCGACCGCGATCTGTGGGAGACCTCAGGACACAATCCCGTGCTGTTGCTGGGCATCATTGAACAGGAGAAGCTGGAACTTGCCAGCCGCGACGATGCCTTCCTGGCTCACCTGCACCGGGTTGAGTCCAATCTCCAGGGTTATCTTGCTTCCGATTCGACCTGGTTCCACCGCACCAACGCGAACTCCGGTGACGCTCCTCTGATTGCCTACTTTTCGGCGGAGTTCGGGCTGACGGAATGTCTTTCGATCTTTGCCGGTGGTCTTGGCATTCTTGCCGGTGATCACCTCAAATCCGCCAGCGATCTAGGGCTGCCCCTGGTCGGTGTCGGGCTGCTCTATCAGCAGGGTTACTTCCGCCAGTATCTGAACCAGTCCGGCTGGCAGCAGGAATCGTACGCCGGGAACGACTTCCATAATCTTCCGGTAAGCGTCGTAAATCACGGCGACGGCACCCCGTTTATCGTCGAGGTCGACCTCGCTGGCCATCCCGTTTATGCGCAAGTGTGGAAAGCGCAGGTCGGACGCGTGCCGCTCTATCTGCTCGATACGAATATCACCGCAAACCAGCGCATTGAAGATCGTGATATAACCGACCAGCTCTACGGCGGCGACCGCAACATGCGAATCCGGCAGGAGATTCTGCTCGGAATCGGCGGCTACCGCGCCCTGCAGATGCTGGGTTTGCAGCCTACCGTCTATCATATGAACGAGGGTCACTCCGCGTTTCTGGCACTCGAACACATACGCCACCTCATGCGAACCCGCGATCTTAATTTCATCCAGGCGCGGGAGTTGGCTTCGGCGAGCCTGGTCTTCACCACCCACACTCCGGTCGAGGCCGGGCACGATTACTTTCAATCCGATCTTGTGAATCTCTATTTTGGCGACACGGCGCGAGAGTTGGGATTGCCGTATTCCGAATTCCTCAATCTGGGACGCAGTCAGCAAAACGGCGACTTCTGCATGACCGTGCTGGCTCTGCGCACAGCGGCATGGGCCAACGGCGTCAGCAAACTCCACGGCGAGGTTAGCCGCCAAATGTGGCAATCGCTGTGGCCCGGGGTTCCGGTGACAGAAATACCCATCCGGCACATCACCAACGGCGTTCATTTTCGCAGTTGGATCTCGTCCGAGTTCAATCACCTCTACGATCGCTATCTCGGCCCCAACTGGCGCGAGGAACCAGCGAACAGCGACGTTTGGAGCCGGGTGCAATCGATCCCCGCGGAAGAATTGTGGCGCACTCACGAGCGCCGGCGCGAACGGCTGGTATCATGGGCCCGCAAGCGAGTTCGCGATCAGCGCCTGCGCCGGGCTGCGCCCCAGTCAGAGCTCGATGCTGCCGCCGAAATCCTGGATCCGGATGCGCTCACCATCGGCTTCGCTCGCCGCTTCGCCACCTACAAACGCGCGACCCTGATCCTGCGCGATATGGATCGGCTTCGTCGTCTCTTGACCGATCCCGCTCGCCCCGTGCAGCTGATCTTCGCCGGCAAGGCCCACCCCCAGGATGATGGCGGCAAGCAGTTGATCCGTCAGATCACCGATGTCAGCCGCGATCCTACGCTGGGTCGCCACGTTGTCTTTCTCGAAGACTACGACATGGCCGTCGCTCGCTATCTGGTGCAAGGCGTGGATGTCTGGCTGAATACTCCGCTGCGCCCCAACGAGGCGTCCGGCACCAGCGGGATGAAGGCCGCCGCCAACGCCGTGCTGAACCTCAGCGTGCCGGATGGTTGGTGGGACGAAGTATGGAATGACCCCGGGAATTCCCAGAAGATCGGTTGGGCCATCGGCAAGGGCGAGTCCTACTCCGATCCCAACTACCAGGACAAGGTAGAAGCCGAAGGGCTGTATGATCTGCTGGAGCGCGATGTCGTGCCCACGTTCTATGAAAGAGGCGCTGACCGCATCCCGCGCAGATGGGTCGAGCGGATGAAGGCTTGCGTAGATTCGCTCTGTCACTTCGTCAATACCCATCGTATGGTGCGCGATTATTTCCAGGAGTTCTACGTCAACGCGCATGGCAGATTTCGCTCGCTCGACGCCGATCATGCCCACCGCGCGCGTGATCTGTCATCCGCTCTGGATCGGATCCGCAACTCATGGCAGGAGGTCTGGGTAGAAAAAGTTGAGGACGGTCCCATCAATTCGGTCCCAGTGGCCTCGTCGATGCCTGTCCGGGCGCAAGTACATCTGGGTCAACTCCGTCCGGAAGACGTGGTAGTGGAGCTATACGTGGGTGCCGTGGACATGAATGGCGATCTCGTGGAGGGCGAGGCGGTTCCGATGCAGCCGGAAGAGAGCCGTTCTGACGGCACTTACAACTACGTTGTAAACACCTCGATTGGCCGCAGTGGACTCCACGGATTCACCGTGCGCGTACGCCCCAATCATCCTGACTTGCCGGTAAAATTCATTCCCGGTTTGATTTCCTGGGCCCATGAACCTCACATCGCGCCCGCGGCGGTGAGTGTGGCGTAAGGTGATAGGCAGGAGCTCAGTGATCTGGACTGTTCTCGAGTTGATCGAGTCGTGCGTTCAGCAACCTCAGGCCGTCGCTCAGAAGCGCCGGATCAAACAGATCGACATCGAGAAATTTCTTGAGCAGCGCGTCAGGCGGTGCATCAAATCCATTCTTCAGCAACGCAATATATCGCGGCACGAACCGTTCCCGGTCTGAGATGTAGAGCTGGTAGTACTTCAGTGCCAGCAGCCCGCCATAGACATAATTAATGTTGTAGAGGGGATCTTCATACATCAGTGACAACGTCGCCCATCGGTTGCGGAGTTCCGGAGTCGTTGCAGAAGAGTCAGAGAAGTTGCCGTCAATCTGCAGGCTCAACTTGTCCAGGTCATCCGCGCTTCTAACGCTTCCACGCGAGACGCCATCATAAATTGCCTGTTCCAGCAGGGCGTCTTGCGCACCATAAAACGTATCCAGTCCTTTGATACTCATCCACTGCTTCCGGTAGAAACGCTGCAAGGCAGGATTCGGGGTGTGTTCGGCAAGATAGTCCGCGAGCAGAAGCTCGTTGAAAGCAGCAAACGATTCGAACAGGAAATGGGCTCCCATCGCGTATATCGGTTTCACATCGTTCTGGCTCATCAAGCTGCGATGCACGGCATGGCCTCCCTCATGTGCGATCACCGATAAGTCTTTGAAGGTTCCGTCATAGCGGCCATAAAAGAGGATGCTCGTAGCGCCGGTGAATCCAATGGAGAATCCGCCCGCATATCGATTCGGCGCTCCCCCCGGTATCACGTCCGCCCTGCCGTTGCCTGGTGCCAGCAACGAGTCGAATGCCGCTTGATACTCCGGCCCCAGCCCAGCGAACGCAGCGTGAAATAAGGCCGGCAGCGCCTGAAGGGGTGTGATTGGCGGCGCGAGGCCGGGTTCAGGAGCCGAGAGGTCCCAGGCGTGCGCCTGCGCGTGGTGGGCGCGCTCGAAATCAGTAGCGCGAATTTTCTCGAAACGCTTCGCGACCTCCCCATGCTGAGCCATGAGCTGTAGGAGATTCCGCGCCTGCTGCGGTTTCAGATACATGCTGGTGTATTTGCGATCGGGTGCATTGGAGTAATGTTGCGCCGTCGCAAGTGACTCTTGTGCTTTCACCGTGTGGATGAGCGCGAAAGCCAGGAGCTCACGCTGGCTGGCGAATCCATTGAGGCGGCGCTTGAACGCCTCCTCACGCACACGCGCATCAGGATTCGAGGCCAGCAAATTGCGCTGACGGATCACATCCAATGGACCTGCCGCGGTCGTCACGGTTCCAAACGGAATCGCCGAGACGACGTGATCGTACAGCTCGTATTGCCATTCTGAAATTTCTGGCCGCAGACGACTGAGTAGTTCTTCTTCAGACGCAGGGAGCGTATGCGCGATGTCGCGCCGCATCTCATCCAGCGCAAACCGATATGGCTTCATTTCAGGCTCAGCCAGAAAAAATGCGTGCAGCCGCAGTTCGGAGATCGCCAGAACTTCCGCTTTGAAGAATGCGCTTCTGGCATTCAATTCCGATTCCAGCCCGCTCTCGTCATCGCAGGCCGCGTCTTTGCGGTTTTGCGAACAACGTAGATGAAGATAACCATCATGCTTGTTGTAGATTCGAAGCACATCCTCGTATGCCTGAAAGGCCTGAACCAAGCTGGATCCGTTATTAAGCTTGCCTTTGTAATTCTCCAGGCGCTTGAGGGTTGCATCAAGGTCGGCGCGCGCTGATTTCTCAGCTTCAGGCGACACAAAGTAGTAGCGAGCAAGGTCAGCGCTCCACTTGTCAGGTGGGCTCTGAGCTCTGTTTGTGCTGATCAAGACACACAACAGCACCGTAATCTGGCGGGTTATCCCCATTTGGCTCCTGGCGGCATCCAGTAACTGGCGAGCTATTGCTGACCTGCGGAATTGTAAAGGGCGAGTATTGCGACATGGAAAATGTTGCCGCCCTGAATTAGGGGCGATACATGGGAAGGGATGAGTCTGTGTCCAAATCAATCCCGAGTTGCAATCGCGCTGCCTCTGACATCAGACCGGGATGCCACGGCGGATCGAACACAACCGTCGCGTGGACTTCCTTCACCTCCGGAAGTTGCGACAGCTTGCGTTCAATATCAGCCTTCAATACGTCTCCCATGCCGCAACCGGCTGCAGTCATCGACATATTGATATCGATCTTGTGACCGCCTTCGATCGCCGTGATCTGGCAGGAATAGATAAGTCCCAGGTCAACCACATTAACTGGAATTTCGGGATCAAAAACGGTTTTTAGCTGATCCCACACCAGTTTCTCACTGAATTGCGCGGGAGTCGCGTCGATTGGCTGTGCCTCTGGCGAAAGTCCCAAGGCGTCGGCATCTTTCGCATCGATGCGCATCATGAAGCCCCGCTCGGTGACTACGGTGTAGCTCCCACCGAGCGACTGCATGATTCGCACACGGCTTCCTGCAGGCAGCACTTCCATGCCACCCAGCGGAATCGGCACCGCCGCGCAGGCTCGACTTAGCACAACCGTGTCGCTCGACATTGTCCCCCTGAACTACTCGGTGGAGACGGCGTGCTGCTCTCCCCGCAAGGCGGCGCGCAACGCATGCCACGCCAGGGTGGCGCATTTCACGCGGACAGGAAATTCCGATACTCCAGCGAAAGCCGCCAGCTTGCCCAAGTCAGCCACCTCAAACCCATTCTTTCCCGTTACCACGCGATGAAACTTCTCAAACAATTTCTCCGCCTCTTCGGTGCGCTTGCCTTTCAGCGCCTGCGTCATCATCGAGGCGGAAGCTTTCGAAATCGCGCAGCCCGAGCCCTGGAACGTAATATCGCGGATCTGATCGCCTTCCACGTCGAGATAGACCGAGAAGTGATCGCCACACAGCGGGTTGAATCCCTCGGCCATGCGGTTGGCAGATTCCAGCGTCCGATAGTTACGCGGATGCTTGCTGTGTTCCAGGATGACTTCCTGATAGAGATCCTGCAGCTCCGGCATCAGCCAAGAACCTCCTTCACCTTGTGCAGTCCCGCCGCGAGCGCGTCTATGTCCTCGACAGTGTTGTAAAGGGCGAGCGACGCGCGCGCCGTGGCGGGCACTCCGAACCGCTGCATCAGCGGCTGCGCACAGTGATGACCGGTGCGAATCGCGATGCCCTGTTGATTGAGCACAGTGCCGACATCATGCGGGTGGATGCTCTCGAGCACAAAAGACAGTACCCCCGCTTTCTCCTTGGCTGTACCAATCAACCGCACTCCAGGAATTTCCAGCAGCCGCTCCGTGCCGTAAGCCAGCACCTCTTGTTCGTGCCGGGAAATCGGCTCCAATCCGATCCCGTTCACAAATTCCAGCGCCGCACCGAGTCCGATCGCGCCCGAGACATGTGGCGTGCCGGCTTCGAATTTGTGCGGCACCCGGTTGTAGGTCGTCTTCTCGAAGGTCACCGAGCTGATCATGTCGCCGCCACCCTGGTAAGGCGGCATCGCCTCCAGCAACGCGAGCTTCCCGTACAACACGCCGACGCCTGTCGGCCCGTACACTTTGTGACCAGAGAAGACGTAGAAATCACAATCCAGATCCTGCATATCCACGACCGTGTGCGGCGCAGCCTGTGCACCGTCCAGCAATACGCGAGCATTCCAGCGGTGCGCCATCTCTACGATCTTGCGCACCGGATTCACCGTGCCCAGCGCGTTGGAGATGTGCACCATAGCGACCAGCTTCGTCTTGGGCCCAAGCAGCTTTTCAAATTCGTCCAACAGCAACTCGCCGGCGTCATTGATCGGCGCAACCCGCAGCCGCGCCCCCTTCTGTTCGCAGAGCATCTGCCAGGGAACGATGTTGGAGTGATGCTCCATGGCCGAGATAACAATCTCGTCCCCGGGGCCGATGTTGGTTCGTCCCCACGTCTGCGCCACCAGGTTGATCCCTTCCGTGGCTCCGCGCACAAATACGATTTCACTGGGATCAGCGGCGTTCAGGAAGCGTTGCACGATGCCACGCGCGCGTTCATAGCTCTCGGTTGCCACCTCGGACAGCGTGTGCACTCCACGATGAATGTTCGCATTCTCCTCCGTGTAGTAACGCACCAGAGCGTCAATCACGACTTGTGGCTTCTGTGTAGTAGCAGCGTTATCGAGATACACGAGTGGCTTGCCCTGAATCGGCCGCCCCAGGATCGGAAATTCCGTTCGTAACCTGTACACGTCGAAACCAGCGTGTACTTGCGGCTGGGGCCAGCGAATCGTGTTTGCGGCGGTTGTCATCCAATCTCCTCCCATCGCCTCTCGCGCTCCCCGGCGGTCGTAATTCGCGGTCGCGAACCGTCCGAGCCGGAGGTCTCTGATAACCAACCATGCACCAGGCCTTCCAAATACTCACGCACCGGGACACTCCTCATGCGATCCAGGCACTCGTTCGCGAATGCAAGCAACAGCAACTTGCGAGCCGTGACTTCGTCCACTCCGCGCGAGCGGATGTAAAACAACGCATTTTCCTCGACCTGGCCGATGGTCGCGCCGTGCGTGCACTTCACGTCGTCGGCATAGATCTCCAGCTGCGGCTTGGTATCGATCTGCGCATCGTCAGAGAGCAGCAGGTTGCGGTTGGTCTGCTTGGCATCAGTCTTCTGCGCATCCTTGTGAACGATGATGCGCCCATGGAAGACGCCGTGCGCGTGTCCGTCGAGAATGCCGTTATAAAACTGACGGCTGCTGCAGTGAGGGCTGGCGTGCTCCACCAGCATGTAGTTGTCTATGTGCTGCGTGCCGCTGCCGATGAACAAGCCGTTGATCAGGCATTCACCACCCTCTCCGGCCAGCACCGGATGCACGTTGTTGCGCACCAGGCCGCCGCCGAGAAGCACCGAGTGCGAGCTCACATTCGCACTTCGCGCCTGCTGCATCCGCAACGTGGAGACGTTGATCGCCTGCTTGTCCTCGCGCTCGATCAAGTGGTGAGAGATGATCGCTCCTTCGCCCGCAACGAGTTCGGTGACCACATTCGAGAAGAAGACGCCGCTACCCAGCGAAACGTAATCCTCGACTACGCTGGCTTCGGTTTCGTCTTCTGCGATAATCAGGTTGCGCGGATGCGACATCTGCGGAACATCGCCTGCAACCGAGATAAACAGCAGGTAGATCGGAGCATCCAGTATCGTTCTGCGCGGCAGATGGATGTAGGCGCCATCTTCTATAAAGGCCGTGTTCAGGGCACAGAATGCGTCGCGTTCGATATTCAAATAACGGCCCAGGTGTTTCTGGATCTCGGCGCCGTCTTCCGCAATCGCCTGCGCCAGGCTGCTGACCTTCACTCCTTTGGGCAATTTTCCGAAATCCGACAAGACCGGAGTAAATCGGCCGTTGACGAACACCAACTGGCAGGCTGCTCCCGGAATCCGCCAAGGAGTGGTCGACTCCACAGGAAAAGACTTTTCTGGATCACTCGCTAGCGCGAATGGGGTTTGTGCAATCGAACTTACGTTGGTAAAACGCCAGTCCTCATCTTTGGTGGTAGGAAAACCAGTTTGACAGAAACGTTCGAACCCGCGGGCGCGCAATTCACGCAGCCATGCAGGTTGTCGCTGATTACGCGAATCAAATTCGCTGAACGCCTCCAACTGGGGGCGAATCTGTTGTGATGAAGCGATTGCCATCTTTTTACCTTGATCCTTGTTCCTTCTCTCCCGACGCTACCCCCTGGGCGCGAAACAACACCTATCGCGCGGCCGCAGCAGTAGGCTCCGTCCAGCCATAACCTTTCTCTTCCAACTCCAACGCCAGTTCCGGCCCTCCCGATTTCACGAACCGGCCATCCACCAGCACGTGTACGTAGTCCGGAACGATGTAATCCAGCAACCGCTGATAGTGCGTCACCAGCACAATGGCGCGATCCGGGCTGCGCATCGCATTCACGCCCTTGGCAACGATTTTCAGAGCATCAATGTCGAGCCCGGAATCGGTTTCATCCAGGATCGCCAGCTTCGGCTCCAGCACCGCCATCTGCACAATCTCGTTGCGCTTTTTCTCGCCTCCCGAAAAGCCTTCGTTGACGGCCCGGTTCAGGAAACGCTCATCCATCTCCAACAAGCGCATCTTCTCCTTCAGAAGGGGAAGAAAATCGATCGCGTCCAACTCCTCCTCACCGCGGTGCTTCCGGACAGCATTCAGCGCAGCGCGCAAAAAATATGCGTTGCTGATTCCCGGAATCTCCACCGGATACTGAAACGCCATGAACAGTCCTTCGCAGGCAGCTTCTTCCGGCTTCATTCCCAGCAAATCCTTGCCGTTAAACAGCACTTCACCTTCGGTGATCTCGAATGTCTCGCGGCGCGACAGCACCTGCGCCAGCGTGCTCTTGCCCGAGCCATTCGGTCCCATGATCGAGTGCACCTCGCCGGCGTTGACCGTCAGGTCCACTCCTTTCAGTATTTCGTGATTCTCGACCCGCGCGTGCAGATTCTTGATTTCCAATATGCTCATATTCGTTCTCGTTATCCCACACTTCCTTCCAGGCTGATGCTCAGCAATTTCTGAGCTTCCACGGCAAACTCCATGGGCAACTCGCGAAATACTTGCCGGCAGAATCCGTTGATGATCATCGATACCGCTTCTTCGCTGCTCAGACCGCGCTGCCGCAAATAAAAGATCTGGTCTTCGCCGATCTTCGAGGTCGACGCTTCATGTTCCATGCGGGCGCTGGCATTCTTCACCTCGATGTAGGGGAAGGTGTGCGCGCCGCACTTATCGCCGATCAGCAGCGAGTCGCATTGCGTGTAGTTACGGGCTCCGGTTGCGCCCTTCTGAATCTTCACCAGACCGCGGTAGGTGTTCTGGCCATGTCCGGCGGAGATGCCCTTGGACACCACCGTGCTGCTGGTGTTCTTGCCCATGTGGATCATCTTCGTGCCGGTGTCGGCCTGCTGGTAGTTGTTGGTCAGCGCCACCGAGTAGAACTCGCCCACCGAGTTGTCACCCATCAGAATGCAGCTGGGATATTTCCAGGTGATAGCCGAGCCGGTCTCCACCTGCGTCCAGGAAATTTTGGAATTCCGGCCCAGGCACTTGCCACGCTTGGTGACAAAGTTGTAGATCCCGCCGCGGCCTTCCTTATCCCCGGGATACCAGTTCTGCACCGTCGAGTACTTGATCGTCGCATTATCGAGCGCGACCAGCTCTACCACTGCCGCGTGCAGCTGATTCTCATCGCGGATCGGCGCGGTGCATCCTTCGAGATAGCTCACGTAAGCGCCTTCGTCGGCGATGATCAGCGTGCGCTCGAACTGCCCGGTTTCCGCCGCGTTAATGCGGAAATAAGTTGAGAGCTCCATCGGGCAGCGCACGCCCTTCGGCACATAAACAAAAGATCCATCGCTGAACACTGCAGAGTTCAGGGAGGCGAAGAAGTTGTCGGTATACGGCACCACTGAACCCAGGTATTTCTTCACCAGCTCGGGATGGTTCCGCACCGCTTCGCTGAACGAGCAGAAGATCACGCCCTTCTCCGCCAGCTTTTCCTTGAACGTGGTCGCAACCGAGACGCTGTCAAACACCGCATCCACCGCCACGCCCGCCAGTTTCTGCTGCTCCGCCAAAGGAATTCCCAGCCGGTCATACGTCCGCAGTATCTCAGGATCGACCTCGTCCAGGCTCTGCAGGCTCGGCTTCTTCTTGGGTGCGGAGTAATAAACGATGTCCTGATAATCGATCGGTCCGAACTTCACGTTCGCCCACTTCGGCTCGGCCTGCGCTTGCTCCAGCGATGCCCAGTGCCGATACGCCTTCAACCTCCACTCGAGCATGAACTCAGGCTCGTTCTTCTTGGCGGAAATCAGCCGGATGATTTCTTCGTTGAGTCCTTTGGGAACTCTCTCTTCTTCAATATCGGTTATGAATCCCCACTTGTACTCACGTTCCGCCAATTCGCGGATCGTATTCATGTTAGTGCTCATTGCGTTCTCCTGGACACCAGTCCCACAGTCGGGATCAGATTCCCCTCTACCCCCTTGATGGCCGTCAGCTGCAAGGGTTGGGTCAAGTCGGAAAGCGTCAGTTTTTCCAAAACTCCCCGCACCGCCCGGCTGATCACCTGCTGATTTCGTTTGATCGTGCAGCACGCTTCCAGGTCGCATACTCCGGAAACATCGGAACTGCATTCGGTAAGCGCTACCGGCCCCTCAAGAGCAGCAATGATTTCTGCCAGCGAAATCTGGTGCGCAGCCTTGGCCAGGCTGTATCCGCCCTTGATTCCGCGGTGCGAGACCAGCAGCCCGCTCTGCAGCAATTCCTTCAGCAGCTTGCTTACGGTCGGAAGAGGCAGATTCGACTCGGCGGCCAGATCTCGGGCGGTGTGCAGCTTCTGCCTCTCGCCGCGTGCGAAGCAGCTCATCAGCAGCAAGCCGTAATCCGTTAATTTGCTGAGTTTTACCATTCCTGCTGCTACCGCCCGTTCGGCCTCCCAACAGACCGTTCCTTAAATAGTACCAAATCAGTATTATTTTAGAATAATTCGCTCAGGCTCGCAAGCTGAGGCTGAGAGCGGCAGTTTCTAAGGATGCGCGTCTAAGACGTGCGACTATGTCGTCTCGCGAGAGGGCGAGGCGAAACGCACGTGGACAATTAACAACGTCTTGGACACGCTCGATTCTTAGATGATCAGCTTCCACAGAACTTGGCTGACCTAAGAAGGAACACGCTACAGAAGGTGGATCGTAATTATGTTGTGATCGACCTCTGCAATGCGGTGGCCAGACAAATCCCCGAAAAGGAATTCGCTCCCGCCACCGGAGCTGAGTAAGACTGGAGACGCGGAATTTCTGGCTCACCGAGCCCGCGTCGCGACCACTTCCCACTGGACCTGGCCATCATCGACTTCCCTCAGCGAAAAGACAAAATACCGGGCAAGCGGCCGCTCATTAACCAAAAATTAATCCAATTGCGTAGCCTGACTGCCAATAACCTGTCCTTTGTTACCAATTACTTAGCCAGAATTTGTAATCTTTATGGCTAGCCTAAAAGGATTAGCCAATATAGCTACGCATCCCAGGTAGTTGAAAACAATGCCTTTGGTTTAGACACTGGACGTGTCCCCGCCCCCCCCAGACGCTGGAAGGAGGCCCCAGTATGTCTGGGATCAATTCGCGGCTCGCGGCCCTGTCGCTCCTCGTTGTCATCTTTTCCCATTTGCCGACTGAGAGTGCAGCGCAGACCACCAACGACGTCTATCACCTGAATTACTACTCCAATCGATATAACCCGTACGGCTTGGATCAACGCTTGCGGATCATCAATCCCGGAGAGCAAGGCACTCCCATGAGCGCCAACCACGGCACCGTCTGCGCGGACATCTACGTCTTCGACGCTCGCCAGGAGATGATCGAGTGCTGCGCCTGCAGGATCACCGCCAATGGCATGCTTGAGCTTTCGGTGAATCTTGCGCTGACATCGAATCCTCTCACCGGATATCCTCCGCCCAACGACGGCGTGATCAAGGTCATATCAGACAGCCACGACAATTGCGCCGAGACAGGGCCGGTTCCCACACCCGATTTGCGCCTCTGGCTCACACACCTGCAGAGCCCCGATGGCAAAACCCTTGTAATGACGGAAAGTGACTTTCAGCAAGCCCCGCTGCAGGAAAATGAGCTCTCGTTTCTCGGGCTCGCCTGCACCTTCGTGCAATACCTGGGTAGCGGACGTGGCGTGTGCGCCTGCGGACCCCACGGAAGCTAGCGCCGAGCCTCGCATTACGGCCCGGGACATCATCTTGTAGGGCAAGAAACTTTAAGGCCCCGTCGCTTCAGGAGGCTGCGGAGTCCTGCCTTCTACTCCTGACCGGAGCTGATGCCAACCTTGCCTGCTGCCTCGCATCCAAACAAAACTTAAGAGTGTGCACCCCAGTCCAAGTCGAAGGATCTGGCAAGTTTCCTGATGTTGCCACATAAGCCTTTTTCGCGCGCTTCGCTGAATGTCATTGAAATCCAATTCGCCGTCAGATTCAGGAGTGGAACAGGTCCTCGGCCGGGCACTGGCCTTATCCGCTGATGCCCAGGCAACCTTAGAACAGGGTGCGCCCACGCCTCCTCCTCCAGTTCCCAGCGAAGAAGCAGAGGTGCTGCAGGCTTCGATCAAAGCTGGATCCCTTGCTCAGATTATTGTGGCAGCCATTGCTGTATTGGGTCTGCTTTACGTGCTGAAATTGGTGATGGTCACCACCCTGACGGCCACCCTGCTGGCCTTTGTGCTGGAGCCCATGGTTGCTGGACTCGCCCGCCTGAGAGTGCCCCGTGCCGCGGGAGCTCTTATCGCGGTTATGCTGATGCTGACGCTAGCCGCCGGGCTGGGCTACTTCTTCTACAATCGGGCGGTTGATTTCGCCACCGAGCTACCACGCTATTCCGGGAAGATACGTGCAGAAATCGGGAAACTACGCAGCCAGACCAAAACCATTGCCGACGGCACTCGCGCCATCATCGAAGAGCCTTCCTCAAACAAGCAGCGGCCCGTGCAGGTCGAAGTGAAGGAGGCGCCGGGACTTGTGGGGCTCTTCTCCAAGAACGCAAGTGCGCTAAGCGACCTGCTGCTGGCTCTTACTTTCATTCCCTTTCTTGTCTATTTCATGCTCACCTCGAAAGATCACGTGCACACAGCGACCGTCCGCCTGTTTCCCAAGGAACATCGGCTGGTGGCGTACCGCACAGTAGGTCGGATCTCAGAGATGATTCGCAGCTTTCTCATGGGCAATGTGTTAGTCGGGCTGATCAATTCCGCCGTAAGCATCCTGCTTTTCTGGGTGCTCGGCATACCCTTCTTCTACTTCCTGGGAGTAATCAGCGGATTCGTAAGCCTCGTTCCTTACCTCGGCGCGTTTCTGGCTCTTCTTCCTCCGCTCGCTGCTGGCGTTGGCATTCTAAACAAGACGGAAGCTGTGACCGTGGTGGTTGTCGTCGTGGGGCTGCATCTGTTGACCATGAATGTGCTCTATCCCAAGCTGGTAGGTCAACGATTGCAGTTGAATCCACTGGCCGTTACCCTGGCTCTCCTGTTCTGGGGATGGATCTGGGGAGCCATGGGGCTGATCCTGGCTGTGCCACTGCTGGGCGCGACCAAAGTTGTCTGCGATTATGTCGACCCCCTGCGCGGATTGGGACAATGGCTGGGAGGAGCATGAACCGCTGTCAGCTGCTCCCAACGCTGGAATGCTACTTCCCTACTGGTTTCACCATCTCCATCGCCCAGATGGCAGCCTCACGCATGTACATCGAAGCTCGGAAATAGCCGTCGATATCCCATGCTTCCGGCGTGCGAAACCAATAGCCCTTCGTCTGATATGTGACGTTATACACGCCCCACGCGGTCTTGAAGGCCTCGTCCCGCATGCCTTCTGCAATCATCTCAGAAGCGAGACCAAAGGTCGTCCCGCCCCAGACCTCCTGCACTTGTTGATTACTCTTGATCTTGATGATGGAGCCGTCGGCCCCCATGCCATTAGCCGCCCCCATCTCGCCATTGGCGAACTTCATGACATTGAAGTCAAAGATTTTCTTAAGCGCCGTCTCTCGCATGTTTTTTGGTACCAGATCTCCCAGGCCGGTCAGGTTCGCATACCACTGTCCGGCGAGCTGGTCGGCCTGGATGTTGTCGCGATAATCGCTGGCTACGTCGTAGCGGAAGTATTCTCCCGTCCACAGCTTGTCGATGTAGCTTTTCTGCGCCCGCAGAAACAGATTGTGGTAGTCGTTAACCGCCTGCGTACGCCCAAGCTTGCGCGCAATCTCCTCGGAGGCACGCAGTGCCGCTAGATAAAGCCCCCCGCAGTACGCGCTTTCGCCTTTGACCACCCACTCATCATAGGTTTGATCGGGAAAGCCATCGTTTTCCGGCAAGCCGTCGCCGTTGCGGTCGTACTGTCGGAGATGCTGCATGGCTTCATCGACCGCGGGCCAGGTAGTTTCGAGAAACTTCGTATCAGTTCCGCCAGTCAGGACAAAATCGCGCCACACCATGAGCACGAATTTGCTGTTGAGGTCCTTCCAGTCGCTGGTGTTCTGCCAATTGAACTGATTCACCTGGAAAAACGGATCCTCCTTGGGAACACCCAGATCGTGCGGCACCGCGCCTTTTATTTTGCGAATGCGGAATGCCACTCCATCGCTGTGTTCGGTCTTCCAGCGCCAAATCGTCCGGTCAGAGATATTTTGCGGCACGGTGGCGGCAAATTCCCGCAGCACCTGTTTGTCAATATCTGGCCAGAACTTGATCAGGGGCATGGAGCCGTAGAAGCGCACGTCGAGCGTGGCGTAGAACGGATAGTCAAAGCACTCGAGAAAGGCAAAGCTCTCGGCAGTCTTCGGACCAGCGTTGACAGGACGGCCCCACACCGATCCTCCATCAGCCAGAATATAGAGTTCGTTAAACAGCATTCCCCGATACCAGAGCGGCTTACTATCGTCGTTGATGTATTCGGCCTGCCACTTGTCGATGGCATCGCTCCAGGCGCTGGCATTGCTCAACGCATCTTGCGCGATCTTCCACGCATTGGTGCCGCTGGTCCCGTAGAAGTCTGTGTAGTGGCGGTACCATTTGCGGCCCGATCCGAATTGCACGACTGGAAGGTCCCACGCTATAACCATGGGCACAGTGCGCTTCTCGCCAGGTTTCAAGGTGAACGTCACCGCCAGCGCTGTTCCCAGCGGCTCGTCGCTGCTGTACCACTCCTGGTGATCATTGGACAGCTTGCCGGTCGCGGAAAATGGATCCCATACTGAGCGCCCGTCGTCGCGAATCTGAAACGTCTGCTGATAAGAGACTTCAATGCCCGGCTGCTCTAGCGTGGCAATCACGAATTGCCCATCCCACTCATCCTGCACGGGCGTCTTTCGATTGCGATCCAGGACAATGCCCTTCATGGTCCCTGCTGCGCCCGCCGGTGCGGCGACAAATTTGTTGAAGTTACCAGAATTCAGTTGCTGATCCATGTTGGGAGTGAAGTCGCGGAACCAGCCAAGCATGTTGGCCCATGTGACCATGATCGAGACCGTCACCGGCTTCGAGGTGGGATTTTCCGCGTGCCAACGGTAGATCGCGACCGGATAGCTGGTCTCCTTGTAGTTGTTGGGCAGGATGGGCGAAAACTGCTCCAGCACCACATGCGCAGGAAATTTCTCCCAGCGATAGTCAAACCAGGATTTGGGATAAAGAGCGTAATAGTCACCCGCACCCAGGGGATAGTCCCACTTCCAACTGCTGAGAGCCCCACCTCCGGGATGCGTAGCCGCGAGGACCTGCGCCGTTCCCTGTGAGTCCCCTTCCGACTTCTGATACATGCTGAATTGATTGGCGAAGACTGTCTGGTATTTGTTTATGCCGGCCTTCAAGTGCCAGCGGCTGAAGTCGCCGCGATAAGTACGGGAAAAAGTTCCGGCGCCGAAGCCGCCGACAGGGGCGCCCTGCCAGTAACCATCATCAATCATCTCGGCGGCAGGTAACGAGGGTTTCCTGGCCCCGGCGTTCGCCAACGGCTCGCCGATACCACGCTTCCAGGCAGCCTTTGGAATCTGGTCTCCCGCCCATAAAACCCTCACAAACACCAGAACTATTAGAGACAGCAGGCATGTCTGGAAATTGCGCTTCATGTTTCCTCCGGCAGTCGTAAGGTCGAGGGCGGAAGTTGTGCCCCTTCTCGTCCAAGCTCAATAGTCAGAAGCGAACGATGCTAAGAAAAAATTTGCCGACTTGTAAAGAAAAGCTGCCGCGGCCGGGACGATTTCGCTTGCTGGTTATTCCGGAATGGGAGCGTTCGGCCGAACCACCCGGATCTGGTGATCGGTAAACTTCACGGGGATATCCACTACCTGGTACTGCGGCATGTGGCACGACACGCAATCCTTCTGGCTGACCGGGCAAGCAGAGCCGGGATGATCGGCAGTAGCCTTCCCCGCCGTGACGTGGCAAGCCTCGCAGCGCGTGTCGTAAGAGGCGGCATCACGCACCAGCGGACGGTGGGGATCATGACACGCCACGCAGGTGATGCGCGCATCCCCTTTGCCCCAGCAGCGGCTGTTCTCGATGCGATAGGGCTGGAAGCGCAAAGATTTCGGTCCCGGATTCTCCGCCAGCGTTACATCCCACCACGTGCGATGGCACGCCCCACAGTAGTCCACGGAATCCACGGGATTCAGACGCTTCGGGTTCATGATCATTGTGATTCCCTGCTGTTCGATCAATCCTGATTTGGCGCCGGCGATATGATTCGCGCCCGGACCATGGCAGGCCTCACAGGTCACGCCCGGAATCGCATGCTCGGGATCGAAATGATCGTTGGTGGTGGCCGCCGTCGTGTGGCAGTCGAAACAGCCCCGCACCTCGCTGGACGACAGCGGACGTCCGATGGCTTTCTCCAGCGACGCCGGCGCAGTGTGCGGTTGATCCACGGTGAAGCTGAATTCCTTTGGCTCCGGGTAATACGTGAGCGGGACAAGAAGAGTCAGTGAATTGTGATTGAAAAACCAGCTTTGGCCCATGCGGATGCCGAATGACCAGCTCAGCGGGCCGGAAATTGTCCGCGTGGAATCACTCACGATGTACATTTGCACGTTTCCGCTCGGCGATATCCGATAGCTGTACGGACCCAGGCGGTAGTCCAGCAGGTGTGTACGCAGGATCTCGGAGTCCTGCGCCCGGGTCGAGGTGCGCGCCATCGCGGATTGCTGCTGCGTGGTAGAGATCGCCGAGTGGCACTGAGCGCAGGCCGCCGGACCAGCAAATTCTTCCCGCGGCAGCGTCCCCTTCGTAGGCCACCATCCCGGCTTGCGCAATCGCTCGGTCGTGCTCAATTGCTCCGCCATGGTCGCGGGACCCTTTGATCCCGCGCTCGGACCCGGGCTCTGTGCGGAGGTTGCCAGGGTGAGGGTGAGTGCCAGCCCTACGGCGAGCACCAGAAGCCCCGGCGCGCGAAACCCTGGTAAACGAAACCACAGACCCTTGCCCACTGCGGGGGTGTTCATAGATACCGGGACCGAGAAAAGAAAGCCAGCGACAACGCCATCCGTCGTCGCAAATCGGGCCACACATTATCGCAGACCTGGAGAGACGCAGACAATCGCTCGGCCTGCACTGTGGCTCTCTGCCTGAGGCCTTCTCAGCCCTCGGTTTGCTACACTCCGTCCTCAGACGTTCAGGCGAGGACCAATGAAGGATGTCTCGATCGGATTTGTATCTAAGGCCGCCCTCGCGGCGCTGGCTATTGGTACCGTGGTGGGACTCGCGGTCCGCGAGGGTCGTGCGCAATACGGACAGGAGCACCTCCCGGTGCCCTCCGCAGCGAAAAAGGCCCCAGAGGTTTACAAGAATATTCAGGTGCTCAAGGATGTCCCCTCTGATCAGGTGCTGCCGGCGATGCAATTCATCACGGCGTCGCTCGGCGTGCAGTGCGACTTCTGCCATGTGCCCGGCGCCTTTGAAAAAGACGACCTGAAGCCCAAACAAACGGCGCGGCTGATGATGCGCATGATGTTCGCCATTAATAAGGATAACTTCAAGACGCGCGAGGTCACCTGCTACACCTGCCACCGCGGCAGCAAAGACCCGGCCAGCACGCCGGCTATCCCAGAACACGAGCCGACAGTTCAGCCTGTCGCGGACGTACATGTAGGTGCGCCGGACGCATCCAGCTTACTCACTACCGATCAGATTCTGGATAACTATGTCCGTGCCCTGGGCGGCCCGGACGCCCTGCAGAAAATATCCGCCCGAGTGGAGAAGGGCACGATCACGGCTTTCGGCGGACGGCAATTCCCGATCGATGTTTTTGCCAAGGCTCCCGATAAACGCATGTCGGTGATGCATCTGCCCGGCGGCGATAGCGTGACCGTTTTCGATGGTCAGCGCGGCTGGCTGGCTGCTCCGGATCGCGAACCGCGCGAGATGACCGCCTCGGATATCGATGCCGCTCGTTTCGACGCCGACCTCCACTTCCCTCTCCACCCCAAGGAGTACTTCAGCGAAATGCGGCTGCAGCCGCAGGAAAAAATCAGCGATCGCGAAACCAGCGTCATTTTGGGCATCCGCCAGGGTCAGCCGCCGATGAAGCTGTATTTCGATTCCACCTCGGCGTTGCTGGTGCGCGTATTACGCTACGCAGAAACGCCACTGGGACGCAATCCCACTCAGATCGACTATGCCGACTATCGCGAAACCGGCGGTGTGAAAGTCCCCTACCGCTGGACAATCGCCCGTCCTTCGGGACGGTTCACAATTCAGCTCGAACAGGTGCAGCAGAACGTGCCGATTGAAGATTCCAAGTTCGCGAAGCCCTCGCCGGCGCGATAGTTCTGGCGAAGCGACTGCACTCAACATAGACTTGGCTGGCATATGGTTGGTTCCCTTCACTTTCTTCCGACGCCATCGAGGCATTCAGCATGCGCATAGAACGAATGTGCTGTTCACTTGCTGCATTTGCTCTCTTCGCCGGGATCACGCTGGCACAAACATCCACGCCGACTCAGCCCGCTCCCAAACCGGTTCGGGCCTCAGGCTGCACCCGTGCTGGGGTCGAAAGCGGTTGTGTGGTGCTCGAAGATTTCAACGACAAGAAGCTTTATAACCTTTTATTCCCCGCGGACGCCAAACAGCCCGCCATGGGTGTTGCTATCTCCTTCACTGGCACAGAACATCAGGGCATGACCACCTGCATGCAGGGCACCGCGGTGAATGTCACGAAATGGAAACGCCTCAAGAAATCGTGCGCGGAGGAAACGGACAATAAACACTAACCATCCTGCGGCATCCGAAACGAAAGATCAGAGCTGTGGGACGGTGAGTGGGACGTCCAGCGTGCCCAGGTGTCCGTTGCGGTTGTCGCGGGCGGCGACGCGCACCTGGTAGCGGCCGGGCTTAAGCATCAGTTCCATACGGACCGGAATTCCGCTCTTCATAAAACGCTGGTAGGTGTCTTGGTGCACGTCACCCTGCGCGCTCTGCGATTCCACCCGGTCGAGCTTGCCGTCAGGAGTGAATGCTCCCACCTGAAATTCCAGGTTCGTGTTGTAGCTGAAGTCGGGCCCTGAGCCAAAGGAAACCGTGCTCGCGTCCACCAGGATTTCAACAACCGCAGGCTGACCGCGCTTGGCAGGCGGCACGGGATGCGCATAGAACAGAATGCCCGTGGCCGACAACGTGTGCAGACTGGCGGATGAGAGCATCGACTTGTCATCGCCCGCTTTTCTCCAATCCCCTGGATCGACCGCGAAGTAACCGCTGCGTGCGCGAATGGTGAGCTGCTTATTGGCGGTGATCACCTTGATATTGTGAAACTTCCCGTCCCACTTTTTTTGCTCCGGATAGTAGCCCAGCACATAATAAGACTCCGCGTCAGCTACCGCCGCCTGCACGGCGTGTCCGAGATCATTGGTGTTGCGAAAGACTTCTCCCCCGGTGTCGTGGGCAAGATGATCCATCGTGGCTTCAGTATTGAATTGCTGAAAGGCCTGTGATGCCAGCGACGGACTGGGCGCCGCGTCCTGTGTGACTTTGGCCATGCGGGTTTCGACAGAGGCGTCAGCGATGGAACTTGTGGTCAGCAGACCTCGAGCATCGATGGGATAGACGGCTACATGAGCGTCCGACAGCAAGGCAGAGGTCTGTCGAATCTGGTCGTGATAAGACTTGGAAAATTCCACATCCTTGCTCTCGTCAAGCGCGAGATTAAACGGGAAGGAAGCTGAGCACCAGATCAATGCTTTGCGCCCCGGATAGCCCGCCAGAGCGCGGCCAATCAGACGGAGCGAGGCCAGCGTGGTGCGCGTGCGAAGGTCCTGGTCCTCCACTCCGATCCTTTTCTCAAAGCGCTGCAGGGAATCGGCAAGCTCCTCGAAAGTATTTAGCGGCCGGGTGTTGGTCACCGCCGCCGATGCTACGTCGGCCGAGTTGGAGACAGGTATGGAGACATTCGAGGGCGCCGCTCCCGGGCTGGTGGTCACCGGCACATCGATCTTTGGAGTCTCCACGTCGACCGCGGTTCGTCCCGATTTGTAATTACGCACCGCAGCCAGCAGTAATTCCGAATTCGACGTGAAGTCCTGTAGCACCGAGAGGTCATTCCCCAGCGCAAGCACCGCCGTGCCTCGCCCCGAGAGCTTCGAATCCGAGAGATATTTCAGGATCTGCTGGCGGACATAAAGCTGTTGTCCCGGCGGAGTATTCAGACCATCCAGCAGCAGCACCACCATGGCGCCCTCGGCGTCGTGGTATTCCGGGCGGTTCGTATAGACATCGGAACGCAGCTTGGGCGGATTTGCAGCCTGACGCTGTGCCGCAGATTCGAACGCGAAAAAAGCGATCTTCTGCGGTTTGCCATCTTCCAGAACGGTGAAGTCGGAGGCCGCGAGGCCCTTGACCGCATGTGAGCTGCCGTCGATTACCACCGCATCCACCAGCACAACCCGGGTAGTCGTCCGGATGCTGAGGTCTGCCGGGGGCGGTGGAGGTGAGGCTTGCTGGGCCGCCATGCACGCTGAGATGAGCAGCATGAGCACAACCCCGCATCGCTGGCGGTCACACGCGCTGATCAAGTGCGATCTCCTTAGGATGACAAAAGCAACCTCAGTTTGCGCGGTCTGCGCCCCTGCAGACAGCCGAATCGTGGATCTTTAATTTGCTAACGAAGCGTGCGATTTCAAGCTGACATCGTTGCACGCGGCGCCTGCGAATCAGTGATTCTTCGTGCCCGCCGATGCTGCTTTCGCACCCGTCGGCCGCGCACTCTCAGCCGGCACCACTCCCACACCTTCTTTGATCACATAGAATCGGTCGCCAGCGAGATTTTGTAAAGTCTCAGTTTGTCCCGAGGGCCAGCGAATTTCGACCCGGTCGACCTTGGCTGCGTCCCCCAGGCCGAAATGGATACGCATATCGCTTTGCGATAAGTAACTGCCACCGCTGTGGACCTCGTCGATCTGGACCAGCGAGCCCGCTATCGCCTTCACCCGTGCCCCAATCGCAAGCCGATTACTGCGCGTTCCCACCAGTTGCAGTGTGATCCAGTGATTGCCGTTGCCGCTGTCATTGCGCAGGATCATGGGAGCGCCATCGATGTTCTCTACAACCACGTCGATCTTCCCATCATTATTAAGGTCGCCAAAAGCCGCGCCCCGGCTTGCCTGCGGGATCGAGAGCGCCGGCCCCGTCTGATCACTCACCTCTCGAAAAGTACCGTCGCGCTGATTCTGGAAGAGCAGCTTGCGCTCGCGATACTTGGCTCCCGCCTCATACGTATCGACTTGCGGATAGACGTGGCCATTGACGATGAACAGGTCGTCCCAGGAGTCATTGTCGAAGTCCACGCAGCCGATTCCCCAGCCTAGATAACGTGTCGTGATAGCGCTGATCCCGGCCCCGTTGGAAACTTCATTGAAGGTCATGCCACCATCATTTCGATAAAGGGTTTCACCCTGCTCTTCAAAATTCGTTACCACCAGCGACAGGCGGCCAGTGTGGTTGTAGTCGCAAGCGGCCACGCCCATCCCCGCCATCTCCCCGCCGTCGTTGTTGACCGCGGTGCCGGAAACGAAGCCCACGTCGGTGAAATGCCCGTTGCCATCGTTACGATAGAGATAGTTGGGAGTGGAATCGTCGGCGACGAATAAGTCGGGACGGCCGTCATCATTGAAGTCGGCCCACAGCACACCGAGTCCGTAATAGGCTGACGGATCGTCCACACCCGCGGACTTCGAAACATCCGTAAACGTGCCATCTCCATTATTGTGATAGAGGCTGTCCGCGAGCCCCTTCATGCCGCGAGGCCCGCACTGCACCGGGATGCCCCGGAAATGGCATGTAGGTCCTGAGCCAAACTGCGGCAGATGATTCAGGTCGAAAACAACATAGCGCGAGACCATCAGATCGGGGAAACCGTCGCCATCGTAGTCAGCGAATGCGGCGCCGGTCGTCCAGCGCGGATCTGTCAGGTGGGCCTCCTTGGTGACATCGGTGAACGTGCCATCGCCATTGTTGCGGTAGAGCACCATCCCTTCTTCGCAAGTGACCAGGATGTCCGGCCAGCCATCGTTGTTATAGTCCGCAACCGCGCCTCCGATGGCCCAGCAGGGGTAGCCCACCCCAGCCTTGTCGCTCACGTCAGTGAACGTTCCGTCATGATTGTTGTGGTACAAGGCGCTCTTTGCCTTTTGACCGTGCAACGCCATCTCCACGCTGGGAGCGTTGGTGAAGTAGATGTCGAGCCAGCCATCCTGATCGTAATCGAGCAGCAGAACGCCCCCACTCATCGATTCGGCCAGGTATTTCTTCTCGGGAGAGATCGCGTGCTCAAAATGGATGCCGGAGGCAGCGGTAATGTCGGTGAAGCGAATGGTCGTGGTGGGTTTCGGCTCCGCGGCTGGTTTCTGTGCCCTGAGTGGGACCGGCAAGATCACACAACTGGTCAAGAAAAGAGCGAGCAGCAGGAAAACGCCAGGTACTTCGATTCCGCGCCCACCCGGCTGCCGCAAGCCGCGAGCCCAAAACAATGGGCGGACGCTCCGCTCAGGATGACAACGCGAAGTTCGTGCATGCGGCAGACACAGCGGAGCCAAAGAAGCCGGAAACACTCTGCTAAAATACACGAATTCCATGGGCAGAGTTGGTACCCTCGTCCTGTTACTCCTCATTTCTCTAAACGCTCTGGGACAAGCTCCTCCCACCGCGCCTACGCCGAAATTTGAAGACGTCAGCAAACAGGCTGGCCTGACCGTTCCTCATCTTTCCACTCCCGAAAAGCGTTACATCGTCGAGTCGATGAGCGGAGGCGTGGGTTTTATCGACTGTGACAACGACGGCAAGCTCGACATCATCACCGTGAATGGCTCTTCCGTGGACCGCTACCGCCAGGGTGGCGATCCCATGATCACTCTCTACCACCAGGAAGGCGATCTGAAATTCCGCGACATCACTAAAGAGGCCGGACTCACCCGCAAAGGCTGGGGCATGGGAGTCGCAGTCGCCGACTTCGATAACGACGGCTGGCAGGACGTTTACGTCACCGGCTATGGCGGCAACGCCCTCTATCGCAACCTCGGCAACTGCAAGTTTGAAGACGTGACCGAGAAGGCGGGACTGCGGGTGGGCGGCTTCAGCACCGGTGCTGCCTGGGGGGACTACGATCGCGACGGCTATGTGGATTTATTCGTCCCACGATATGTCTATATCGACATCAACAAGCTCCCCGAGTTCGGAAGCAACGACAAGACCTGCCGTTTCCGCGGCATCCCCGTGCAGTGCGGTCCTTGGGGATTGCCCGGTGAGTCCGACTTTCTCTTCCACAATCGCGGCGATGGCACCTTCGAAGATGTCTCCAAGAAGGCTGGGGTAGACGATTCCAACCACTATTTCGGCATGCAGGGCGTTTGGGCCGATTACGACAACGACGGCTGGCCGGATCTCTACGTCGCCAACGACGCCGGCCCCAATTACCTCTATCACAACAAGCACGACGGCACCTTTGAAGACGTGGCGTTGCTTTCCGGTGCGGCCCTCAGTGGTGACGGCCAGGAACTGGGATCGATGGGGGTCGATTTCGGCGACTTCGATCACGACGGCCGCCTCGATATCTTCGTCAGCGAATTCACCGAGCAGCCCGACATGCTGTTCTGGAACAGAGGTGCGCAGGGCTTCACCGATATCAGTTGGAATGCGCGCATCGGCCAGCCGACTTATCCCCTGGTGGGATGGGGAACCGCCTTCTTTGATGTGGACAACGATGGCTGGCTCGACATCCTGGTGGCCAACGGTCACGTCTATCCGCAGATGGATCTGGTGAAAGGCGGCGTGCCCTATCGCCAGCCGATAGTGTTGTTCCGCAACAATCGCGACCGGACATTTGAAGACATCAGCACGCTTGCCGGGCTGGACAAGTTGCCGCTGTTATCCCGCCGCGGCGCCGCGTTTGGCGACGTTAATAATGACGGCAAAGTAGATGTGCTCATCCTCAATGTGGGCGAACCGCCGACGCTGCTGATCAACCGCACGGAGAGTTCAAATCACGCCGTGCTCTTCAAGCTGGTGGGAACAAAAAGCAATAAGGCTGCAATCGGAGCGCGGGTAACGGTTACCGCGGGGGACCTGGTGCAGTTCAGCGAAGTGCGCGGCGGTGGCAGCTATCTATCGCAGAACGACCTGCGCTTGCACTTCGGCCTCGGCTCACACGTCACCCTGAACACCGTCGAAATCGCGTGGCCAAGCGGCAAGAAAGATGTTCTCCAGGACCTGGCGGCCGACTTCATTTACACCATCGCCGAAGGCCAGGGCGTACAGCAGAAGACGCCATTTTCCGGCCAGAGCAAATTGAACCAGCCTTCAGCGAACAGCAGTCAGCAATCAAACAAGCCGTCAGCAATCAGCAGTCAGCCGTCCGCGAAGTTTGCGAAATAATCTTGCCCGCCGTTGTTAATGAAGATCAACCACCCCACCCTGGCCAAAAAATGGCTGGAGTGGGGCACCCGCAAGCCCGTCTCGTACTACTGCTTCACTGCCACCCAGTGGCTCGTGGTGTTGTGCAGCTTGTCATCGACGTCGAAGGTCAGCGTCTTGCCGCCGGGCGTGGCGCTGATTTTGGTCACACTGATCACTTTGCCCTCGCGCTTATCTGTTTCTTCAATCGAATTCGCGCTCACCGCTTTCAGCGAGACACTGGTAATCCCGAGATCGCCCTTGTAGGGGACATCCTTGCCATCCAGCTTGGCGGAATAGGAGGCACCGGTAGGCGTGCTCATCTCCAGTCCATCGCCAGTGCCCTTGAAGGTGATCAGTAGCCCGTTATCGCCCATGTCGCTGATCTGCTCGGTTCGCCACGAGCCGGATATAAGATGCGCGCCCGAGGGCCCTTTGGCAACGCGGGTCATCTTGGTCTTGCCCGTTACCGGTCCGCCGCTGGTGGGCGTGCTGTCGGTCCAATCGGCATTGATCGTGTTGCCGTCAGCAGAGATGACATCTTTCTCACTGACCGTCGGCTTGCCGCCCTTCTTCATGCTCTGCTCCACGGTGTGATCATCCACCACTTTGATCGCTAAGGTGTCGTAGTAGGGATGCCCGGTGACGGGCTGGTCGCTGCCATCCGCCTTGACCGAGACTGGCGGTACGCAGGTCTTGCAGGTGTATGTTCCATTCTGCAGAACGAAAACATCTGGCTTCTTCGGTGGCTGTGACTTGCTCAGGTCAACTTTCCAGCTGCCGTCGAAGGGACTTTGCGCCCAGGCGGCAAGCGCCACCTGCACCATCAGCAGCAGAAGTAAAACGAGCTTTCGCATAGGGATCTCCTCCTCGGCAGAATTTTGCGGCAGGAGTATAGCAGGTTGAGCCGGGTTGCGACTGTGATCTGGAGGGAGTCTGAACCCGCTGGCGAAATCCCTACCGGAGCGAAGGACATCTCGTATTTCTGGTGCCGAAGAAGGGACTCGAACCCCCACACCCTTGCGGGTACATGGACCTGAACCATGCGCGTCTGCCAATTCCGCCACTTCGGCACGAAGCAGGCTGCGCCGGACAGGAGGCCCGGCGCTCAGGGAAGACTCTTCTATTCTACAAACGCTCCGTCTAGTGTCAAACCTGCGCGCAGCAGGATACCCGCCTGCTCTCGTTGTAAACTAGGCGCAGCAGAGCGCGCTTCGCCGTTCGCTTGTCTTTACTTATGGACAATCAAAACACGCGGCCCGACGTAAATGGCCGGCTTCGCAGTCTCGCTCACGACCTCAGCAACTCCATCGAGACCGTCATGCAAGCGTCCTATCTGCTTGCTCACGCCAACCTAGACGAGGACGGGAAGAAATGGGTGCAGATGATCGACAAGGCTGCCCACGAAGCTGCCCGCATCAACCGCGAGATCCGCGAACTGCTCCGCTCCCAGGGGAAGTAGCTGCTAGCCACACATTGAGGGCAGGCGAGATCGCCTGCGCTACACGCCCGCATCAGCCGGCAAACTTGGCGATCCCGACAATCTTGAGGGTGCCCCCACTCTAGCCGTCTTTTGGCTAGGGTGGGGTAGTTCGTTTCACTAAGGCAATAGTTAGTCCGCCGCGGCCGCGCCCTTTTCCAGCTTCGCATCCATCGTGATCTTGGCATTCAGGACGCGAGAAATCGGACATCCAGCCTTCGCCGTTTCGGCAACCTTACGGAATGCGTCTTCGCTGGCTCCCGGCACGCGGGCGTTGACGTTAAGATGAACCGTGGTGATGGTGAAGCCGGCGTCGGTTTTGTCCAGCGTGACCGTAGCTTCCGTTGCGATGCGCTCCGGCGTGAATCCTGCCTTGCCCAGTTCGTTCGAGAGAGCCATGGAAAAGCAGCCGGCATGCGATGCGCCAAGCAGTTCTTCGGGATTGGTGCCCACGCCATTCTCAAAGCGGGTGGCAAAAGAATACTGCGTGTTGGAAAGTACTCCGCTTGCGGTCGAGATGGTGCCTTTGCCATCCTTCAGACCGCCGGTCCAGACTGCGCTAGCTTTACGTTGCATTCGTCCTCCAGGATTTCTGGCTAAGAATTCTGTGAATGTCACCCTGAGCGAGACGGGATTATGAAAATCCCGTCCGAGCCGAAGGGCCTTGCGTTTTCTTACCGACAGTATCGCCAACAAAAGTTACAGGGTGCCCCACCCTTCCGCGCACTTGGCGGAGGGTGGGATTCGCCCGAGGGTGCCCCCTCCTGGCCATCTTTTGGCTAGGGTGGGATTGTTGGTTTTCTATAACAGACAAATTTTCAATGCGCCGGCGGCAGATCGCTCGACCAGCAATCGGCCACGATCTTCCACTGCCCGTCAGCTTGTCGCCGCCACACCGTCAGATATTTTCCGCGATCCTTCCGCATGGTGCCATCGGGCTCGGGCAGGCTCATGGAGTAGCGTCCTACATCGTACGCCAAGTCGCCTGAGTGCTTGATAAACGTAACTTCGTAGGCCAGATCCCGCACACCGTGGCGTAGCGGACCCTTCAGATATTCGTGAATGGCATCGCGGCCGTGCACGGCAGCATGATGTGGAGGCATGTACACGGCTTCACTAGCATACGACTGAATGAGCTTGTCCAGTTCGCCCGCATTCCAATGCTGGGCCCATTGGTCCCCGGTTTTGCTGATGAGAGCCTCTACTTCGTCGCTGGCAATCGGCATCTGGACCTCCCGGCTCGCTTACCGCTGGATACCGCAAAGTAACTGCGGCGGCATTGAGCACATCCATTGTACTGCCGTATAAGATGTGGAAGGGTGCTCGACCGGGTGGCGCACGGAGACTGCCCAACTCGGAACCCGCCGCCCGCATTCTCAAGGTACGCATGAGACTACGTATCCCTAGCATTCTGCTCATCTCGGCTCTCGCCATTCCTACGATCGCAGCAACTCTCGGCACTGCCGCCAACGCCGTTTCTCCCGCCTATCAGTCGGAGATCATGAAGTGGCGTGAAAAACGTGAGGCCAGCTTGAAGACCAACTGGCTCACGCTTGTTGGCCTGTCCTGGTTGAAGGAAGGCCCCAACCGCTTTGGCAGCGACGCCAACAATGAGGTTGTCCTACCACGCGAGAAAGCGCCTGCGCAGGCTGGTGTTTTCGAACTCAAGAATGGCACTGTGACTCTGCACGCGCTTCCCCAGTCTAGGGTGAAGATCGAAGGCAAGCCCGCCACCGACGCCATTCTCGAGCCGGATACCGCGACATCTCCGACCATCATCGAAATGGGCGACCTGCGCATGCTGGTGATCAAGCGCAATCAGCGGCTCGGCATTCGCACTCGCGATTTGCACAGCGATCACCTCCGCAGCTTCAAGGGCCTGAAGTATTTTCCGATTCAAGATTCCTACCGCGTGAATGCCGCCTTTGTGCCGTTTGATAAGCCCAGGCAAGTCTCGGTTCCAACCGTACTCGGCGAGGATGTCGAGATGTCCAGTCCCGGATACGTCGAATTCAGTCTGAATGGAAACAAGCTTCGGCTCGAGGCGCTGGTGGAAGAGGGCGAAGACGAATTGTTCTTCATTCTGAGAGATCAGACCAGCGGCAAGCAGACCTACCCAGCAGGGCGCTTCCTCTACGCCGAGATGCCCAAGGACGGCAAGGTAATCCTCGACTTCAACAAGGCCTACACCCCGCCCTGCGGATTCACACCTTATGCAACGTGTCCGCTGCCGCCGAAGGAGAATTATTTGAAGGTGCCGATCGAGGCGGGAGAGATGTACGCGGGACATTAGCGAAGAGGAGATATCTTAAGCGAGCACGGGAATAATGGCCCCGTCTCAGTCGAAAGACTTGCTGTTTACTCCAATTGTCATCACGAGGAGGACTTCAGTCCAACGAGGGATCTGCAGTTTCGATTCCTCGCAGGACGTTCATGACTCCCTCGAACGAGGTATTCCTCCTTTCTTCCTAGCGTAAATTGCCCTCAATCAGCGTTGTGGCGGTTGAATAATCCTCTAATCTCCACCAGTCATCGGATAGCCACAGACGTAGAGTCTTTTTGTCGGGCGATTGATCCTCTGGAAGATTGTCGTCGGCAATGGTTATCACCCTCCAATCTTCTGTCGCTTTGACGTACTCGTAAGTAAACCCGACCTTGTCAGACAAATCTGATTTGTGCCCAAGGCCCATTGCTCCGGCGAACCTCTCTCCGCAGTTTCCTTTCCCCCACAACCGTCCTGGGTATAGATACCAGTCAGTTAGCAGAGAGTAGAGAGCCGCCGAATAAGGTCCGAGTATCTCGCGCAGTTTGTCTGTGTTCCAAGAAGGGTTCTTACCGCCGTACACGTCATTTAGAGATACGAGTTTAATCTTAGGTTTAGGAGCATCCACTCTAGAGGCTGGACTGGCAGGGGATGTGCCTGGACATCCCATTCCAGTGTCACACCCATATACCCCCTGATCGTATAGACAGCCGGAACTACAAGACAGACATTGTGGTGTCCCTCCCTGCATGGTACAGGTGCCACAAGATGCACACATTCTACCGTATGGGTAGAACACGTTAGCCCCTCCATAGTTTGCTATCTTGGGCCCAGTTGGTGAGTAGGCGGTAACGAAGCGGCAGCAATATGTTCTACTTCCTGGGTAAGAGTCCTTGCAGATTCCTCCAACATCGCAGAATCCGCACTTTGGTAGATATTGAGCGTGCGCCACCAGCGTACCCGCCAGCAGCAGACCTAGAGCAAGGTACTTCAGTTTTTCCATATTGGTTCCTCCATTCACCCCCCCCAGGCATATAGGTTCAGGAGCACAATATCACCCCCTCCCCGTGGCCGCTCACGGAAAATTCGGAGGCTCGACCTCCCCTATACAGCTAGTGGACGGACGTTTCCCTAGCACCCCGAGGCGGCTGAATCGAAGAACCCTACTCCAGAACATCTGTCGCTGCTTCCCTCCCTCTTAGCTGCCAGTCGAGGTGCAGCCTCGACGGCCCCCAAAACCCGAATTTCCAGAAAACGGAACTTTGCCGCGCCGATTTCCCTCTCTCGTCCCTTTCGACTATAGTAAGGATTCCCGCAAGATCAGGTGCGTGCGTTATGCCTCGGAACCCTTCCGCTCAACGTAAGGAACCCGAACTTGCGCCCGAGTACGGCGGCCTGCCGACTGGTATCCTGCTCTCTTCCGCGCTGCTGGAAGCCTTCCCCGACGCCACGGTCGCGGTGGATCAACAAGGAATCATCATCCAGGTCAATTCTCAAACCGAGCAGTTATTCGGTTATCCCCGGGAAGAACTGATTGGCCAAACCGTCGAGCTGTTGGTTCCCGATCGCTATCGGCAGCAGCATCATCAGCATCGCGGCAATTTTGCACAGCAACCAAAAGCGCGCCGCATGGGAGCCGGTCTCGATCTCTATGGACGCCACCGCGGCGGCTCGGAGTTTCCCGTCGAGATCAGCCTCAGCCCGGTGCCCACCGACCAGGGCATGATCGTGCTGAGCGCCATCCGTGACATCAGCGATCGCCGCAAAATTGAAGACGAACTGCGCCGACTCAATGAAGAGCTCGATCTCCGGGCTACGCAGGCGACCTCACGGCTGGCTCTGATCATGGACTCCTCCGAGGACGCCATCATCGCCAAGGACCTCAACGGCAACATCACCCATTGGAACAAGGGGGCTGAGCGCACCTATGGCTATACCGCCGAGGAAGTAATCGGCAAGTCCATCACCATGCTCGCTCCCAAGGACCGTGCGAATGAGATGCTCGATATTCTGGAGAGAATGCGCCGGGGAGAATCGGTCGAGCACTTCGAATCCATACGCGTAGCCAAGGACGGACGTCATTTGGACGTCTTCATTTCCGTATCTCCTCTTCGTGACTCGCACGGCACGATTCTCGGCGCCTCCGTAATTGCGCGTGATATCACTCAACAGAAGCGCGTGGAGGATCAATTTCGCCAGGCACAAAAAATGGAAGCCGTGGGCCGGCTGGCCGGGGGAGTGGCTCATGACTTCAACAACATTCTTGGCATCATCACCGCCTGCACCGAATTCCTGCGCGACCGCATCGAGGCGGCCAGTCCCCCGGCGCAGTACGTGGAAACCATCAAGAGAGCTGCCCAACGCGGCGCCTCTTTGACGCGTCAGCTGCTTACTTTCAGCCGCAAACAGACCATAAGGCCAAGGGTCCTCGATCTGAATGAACGCTTGCGGGAGGTTAACAAGCTGCTTCGTCCCCTGATGGGCGATGATGTTGAAATCCTTATCGTGCCCAGATCTGAATCGGCGTTGATAGAAGCTGATCCCGGCCAGATCGACCAAATCGTTCTCAACCTGGCGGTGAATGCGCGCGATGCTATGCCGCGCGGTGGCAAGCTAATCCTTGAAACCGCTGTCATGGACTTCGACGAGGCTTTCACTTGCCAGCATCCGCCTTTAAAGCCTGGCAAGTACATAATGCTTGCCGTCAGCGACACCGGGACAGGAATGGACGAGGAAACGCTGGCTCACATCTTCGAGCCCTTCTTCACCACCAAGGAAACCGGCAAGGGCACCGGTCTCGGACTGGCAACCGTCTATGGCATCGTGCAACAGAGTGGTGGCTACATCTGGGTATACAGCGAACCGGGACGCGGCACCACTTTCCGCATGTACTTGCCCTCCGCGGAGCACAGAATCAGTGCCGCGGAGGAAGCCGAGGCCGAGGTTGCCCTACCCAAAGGCGATGGAGTCACTATCCTCCTGGTCGAAGACGATGACATGATGCGCATGCTGACCCGCCAAACGCTCGCTGACCAGGGCTACACCGTGCTCGAAGCGGGGGACGGTCGCGCTGCCATGGGCCTTCTCGCTTCCCACCACCAGCACATCGACCTGGTGCTCACCGACGTTGTCATGCGTGGCCTGAGTGGTCCGGAGCTGGTGCTGCGGCTCAGCGACTCTCACCCCGACATGAAGGTGGTGTACATGTCCGGGTACACCGGAGAGCTGCTGGGAGAGCATGATTCCCTTCATGGCAACACTCTGCTGGAAAAACCCTTTACCCGCACTGCCCTGCTGAAAGCCATCAACGGCGCCCTTGCTTGAAAGGACTGGCCCTCGCTCCCCCATCCGTCCGGCGTTACCCCGGACAGTTGCCATGTGGCCATCCGGCCAGTGATTGAGATCACACAGCTTTGTGCGATTTCGCGCAGCCCAGAGTCGGGTGTACCTTGCTTTCCTCAGCCCGCTTTTTTCCTCGACGTCCAACAGCCCTCTTGTTTTCTTGCAGTTGCCCAAAACAGTATGCCCGCAGCTGACTTCCGCGCGAATGGCCACCCACCTGCCTTATCTCCAGTGGGAGGTGGCAGATGGCCGCACATGCAATCAAAGTTAACGCTGTTCCTCAATCCGGACAGATGTTCCCCGAGTTGCCGTCGGAAATATCCCAAGCCTTGGACGAGGTGGCGTTTACTACCACCTATCCCTCGGGAGCTGTCTTGTTCGTGGAAGAACAGGCGCCTCGGGGCATCTTCATCGTCCGCCGGGGCCGAGTGAAGCTCTCGGTCAGCGGAAGCGACGGTAAAGTTTTGATTCTGCGGATCGCCGAGCCCGGGGAGCTGCTGGGAGTATCGGCCGCCGTCTCCGCGCGCGGTTACGAGGCCACCGCCGAAACCCAAGGACCGTGCGAAGTCAGCTTCATCCGCCAGGCAGATCTCCAGCGCCTGATGCGTGTCCACCGCGAACTGCCGCTATGGGTAGCCCAGCAGCTCAGCCGAGACTATGACGCCACCTGCCGCGAGATCCGCCACCTCGTGCTCTCCGAATCAGCCACGGAAAAACTGGCCCGCCTCCTGGTGGACTGGCTGGATCAGAACGAAGAAGCGCGCAATCCCGGCCGCATGAAGTTCACTCTCACGCACGAAGAAATCGGGCAGATGATCGGCACATCCCGCGAGACTGTCACTCGCGTGCTGGGCGGCTTCAAGCGCCGCCGCCTCATCCAACAGAACGGCGCGACTTTAGTGATTCCTAACCGGGACGCACTGGAGTCGCTGATTTCCGCGTAACCTTGTCGGCGTGACTGCTGGGTTCATACCTTGCAATGATCCTGAGGGTGCCCCCGTTCAAGCGCAGCTTGGGCGGGGTTTTCTCTGAGAATCCTCGCTCGCTTTTGGCGAAGGGCGGGATTATCAGCTCTGCCCCAAAAGGCTTCAGTGGGGAAATCTCCCCTCACGGATTGACCTCTTCGCGAGAAAGGTCTTCAGCCCAGTTCGGCTCCCAGGTTTTTCCTCCATCCATCGAGTATGCCTGCTCCCCGTGCACGGTCTTTGTCCCGATGCCGGAAAAGAGGAACCGAACCAGAATCCATCGGCCTGTGTATTTTACGGAGCCATAGAACTCGCCCCGGCCGTTCGCAAACCCGCCTGCTACGGGAGAAGAATCCAGCGTTCCATCCGCAGCATTCGCCCACCAAATGCTCCACTGGCGCGTGTGCGGATCGAATAAGCGCAGACTGAGGCCTTCAATCTCACTTGTATCATTTCTCGCTTCGAACTCAACAATATTGGCACGTCCGTTCCACAACTTGCTGACAGCGATGGTGCCGTTGTACTCCTGCCATTGCGGTGGTCCCCTGAGAGGATGCGCAAGCCGTTTCAAGTGCACCTTCCAACGCCCGAATTCGAAATCAAAGTCGTGCTGGCCATCGTGATTGTCGGGGTTTGGTGGGACGTTCGCGCGCCCGGCAGGCTCGCGCTCCATCGTCGTGACCCAGTTCGGTTCCCAAGTCTTACCACCGTCTTCGGAGAACGATTGCTCGAAATCGCCCGACGTTTCGCTTACGTTGGTCCAGAGGAATCGGACAAAGATGCTCCGTCCATTGAACATCTCCTGATCGTAGAACTCACCCCGCCCGTCCTTGAATTCACCGATTACGGGATTTTCCGGCGTTGGGTCTGCACTATTTGCCCAGTGGATACTCCACTGATGACTGCGCGGGTTGTAGAGCCGCAGTGTAAGTCCCTCGATATGTCCATTCGGGCCATCAGCCTCGAGTTCATCCAGATTGGCGCGCCCGCCCCAGACTTTTCGCGTGCTATCGTGCGCTTCAAATTCCACCCACTGGTCGGATCCGGTGAGCGGATGTAGGCGTTTTCGCAAATGCATCTTCCAGGTTCCAAAGAACGTATCCCAGTCATGCTGGCCGTCTCTCCGCTCGACTGAGGGCGCCGATTTCGGCGTGGGTTCTTGCGCTGCCTGTAGCAAAGTACCTGCCAGAACGCAGCTAACCCACACGGCACGAATCTGCATGGCGTCTCCTATGCATGCGCTCAAGCCAAAGACTGGCAATTCGAACTTCCCTTTTAGACGCAGATTGTCCTCCCGGGTGCGCGAGATCTCGCATATTTTTGAAACCTGTGGGAATGAAAGCGCCCGCGGAATCGGGGCAGATTCGTTTCATGCTTCCGAGGTGGCCCAGGCCTTGCCTCTTCCAATGATGGGTACCCCACTCAAGCCTGTTCTTGGCTTGAGTGGGGTAGCTTCACTTCTGCATAGAGGCTGCCATTCACGCTTGCGAAAGAAACCAGGGTCTTGTTATCTAGGCGTTCGTTTCCTGCACCACCATGAATGGCGCCCTTACGCTCATATTGGATCTGGCGATGCTTGCGCTCCCATCATCCAGCGAACACTCGCACCAGCACCAGAGCAGGTAAACATGATCGGGCGCCAGTTCGAATTGCACATCCAGTTGGCCTGGCCAATCGTCCTCTACGTCCACGCTGTGGGTGTCGTCCCAGACGCTCACGCCATCGCTCCACAATTGGAAGGAGGAGTCGTCGGGCGGCCACTTCACGATGTTGAACTTCGAGTCCATGCTGACCACCCGGGCGTGCAGATAGCCATCGTTGTGCGCAGTCGAGGCGTACCAGGCGCTGTCCACATAGCTATAGCTGCAACGCATGAACGGCCGAAAGTGCCCAATAGGATTGTTGGAAACAGGACGGCAGAAGGTTCCAATGGCAGCCGCGGCGTAGGCGCTCCCGTCGGCTTGTACATTAAAGCCGAAGGTTCCCCCCAGATCATCTTCCGCCGACTGATTGACTGTCGAGTCGCCAAGATTTTGTGCCCAGATCGTGTCGTAAGGCGGCGCGAACACCGATAGCACTGAGCCCCCCAGGATCTGCGGCTGAATCTGAATTCCGTGCGGGGGCTTCGGTTTGCGCTCCGCTAGACGAGTGGCCATCGCGCGCAATCCTTTTTGCGCATCCACAACCTCTTTGTCCTTACCCAGAATGTCGTGCAACTTGGCCGTCAATTTCTCGCGATACTTCCGGTCTTCTGACCGGAGCGCTTTTCGCGCCTCGAATTTCCTGGTCACCTCCTGTGTCCAACGCGAAGCGATCTCCTCGATGACTCTCTTGGGAACGGGCTCGCCTTTCTGAATCGCCCGAATTCTTTGTGCGGGGTCGACGTATTTTTCGATGTGCGCTCTGCTGGCATGCATAAGAACCTCCGTCGAAGGCGGGAGTGGTTGCTTGGCTCCGGAATGAGACAGGAAGAGAAACTCTCTTCATGCGCCTACTCCAGAAATTGCGGGGAGACGTGGGACCCGTGGGGAGCCGATGTGTTCAGAAACCTATACCGCCGCCGCCGGCCAGTCAAGCCGCCGCGTATTCCTTCCCCATTTCAGAAGAACAACAAAACATTTTACAAATCCATTGCGCTCCGATGACAAGCTGCGACCAACGACCCGCCTACGCTGCCAATTACATGAATCGCCGTCCTTTCCCGGATCACGATTCTTCTGATCAACGCAGGAGACTAAGCCGATGAAAAAAGAAGATTCCACTCCCCCTTTGGCCGCCGACACACCCTCGTCTCCGATAGGAAAACAGTTCGATTCCCTTTGGTATCGAGTCATGGAGCGCCGCTCCATGCTTAAAGGTATGGGAGCGACCGCCGCCACCATCTCAGCCGCTGCACTGTGGCCAGCCCACCTTAGCGCCGCGGAGGAGAAGAGTGGCAGTCTCACCAAGGGCGATGCCGCCATTCTTCGTTTTCTCGCCGCGGCGGAGATTATCGAGAGCGACTTGTGGCTGCAGTACGCCGAACTCGGAGGCTCACAAACCCAGCCCAATGGCGATCCTGAGAACGAATTGCCAGGACTCCCGACTGGCGGCAATACGCCCTACACCTCGGCCCTCGGGAACTTAGATGAGGATATGCCGCAGTACATCCACGACAACACCGAGGATGAGATCAGCCATTTCACATTTATCAACGCATATCTGGCCTCAAAGGGCGCGGATACTGTCAATCTCGACCAATTCCGCACTCTGCCCAGCAGCACAGCGGATGGCGCAAATCAATTCGTCACCATCAACGGGAAAAAGTTCGGCAGGCTCACCAACCTGATGAACCTCACGGTCGATACCAGCTGGTACACGCGTTATCGGAGCCGCGACGAGAATCCTGACCTCGACCCCGGATTTGTATTTCAACAAGCCGTCAAGGATCTGTTTGACAAGACGAAGTTTCCCAATGGACTTCCGGCAATTCCGCGGTCCAACGCCGATACCACTCCCACAGATCACATCCAGGCCATCGCCAACACTGCCGGTTTCCACTTTGGATTTATCGAGCAGGGTGGCACCAGTCTCTATCCGAGTCTGGCACAACGGGTGACCAGCCTGGAGGTGTTGCGCATTCTGCTCAGCATCGGTCCAACCGAGACCGCACACTTCCAGACCTGGCACGATAAGGCAGGCAACGCCGTCGCCGATCCTCTGGCTCCTCTGACTGACTCTACCAATGGGTTGTCCTTCCCGAATCTCAATCTTCTTAACTCGGAGGACTTCCAGACGAATCTCATCATGCCGGAGCCTTGCCCATTTCTGAGCCACAAGTTCCCCGTGTGCTCGATCATTCGCCCGACGCAAACCAAGGGCGCGGCGATGGGGGCGTTGAACGCGTTCATCACCGATGGGCTTTTCATCGGACAGCATGACAAAAGGTTCTTCGACCTTCTGCGTGATCTGGCGGAGGATGCCGATGAAGCTCGGCGGGAAAACATCTGAAGTAGTGTTTTATCTGCTTCTCTCCTCGGTGGGCGCATGGCTCAAAGCAGCGAGCCATGTCGCCCGCCTCCTTTTCAGCCACCAGATCGGCATATTTGCGCTCGGGAGGTGACGAGCGCCTTTCTCCGCCATCGCGACACCCTCCTGGTCTGTGCGTCGCACATCCGCAAAACCTAACTGCCACGCTTCTCTCACACCGCATTCGGCATTCAGATCAGATTTTCTTGTTACAACCGGCTTGCATTGTTCATGCACTTTTACGAACTGCTGATGACCGCATGACACCCATCTCCGGCCGATGCTTTACGTTTTGATCTGCCTCCCCTGAACAGGCCTTCATTTTCGTGAAGGACAAGATCCACCCCTAACCCATGAGTCTTTGTGTCCTGCATAAAGCAGTGAGAGGAGAACGTATGAAGTTCGCTATTCGACGGTCGTCAGCCACTCTTTTTGGCCTGGCTTTGCTATTGCTGCCGGGCCTCGCACTGGCGCAGCACTATCAGCAGACTAATCTCATTGGAAATCCCAATCCCACACAACCTCCGCCGGGAGGCAATCCAGTCAAGACTGAGCCCCACCTGTTCAATCCCTGGGGTCTGACGCGCAGCTCTAACAGCACCTGGTGGGTCGCGGATAATCACGCTGGAGTCTCAACTCTGTTTGACGGGAACGATGGCTCCATCTCCAAGCTCGTAGTCACTATTCCACCGTCCGGCTCGAACCCGACTGGGACTGTATTCAACGGCACCCCTGATTTTCCGGTAGGGATTGCGGTGACCGGACCTAATGCCGGCAAGCCGGTTCCGGGGGTCTTCTTCTTCGCCACCGAAAACGGAACCATCGCCGGCTGGAATCCTACAGTGGATCCCACCAATGCCATTCAAGTGGTAGGCCCCAAAAAGAATGCCATTTACAAGGGTCTCACTCTCGCTGAGGCCAACGGACAGCACTATCTCTACGCCGCCAATTTTCACTCGGGCAAGATCGAAGTCTATGACACCAAGTTTACCCAGGTGAAATTCTTCGGCGATGCTTTTGAGGATGACCGCGTGCCCAAAGGCTATGGGCCTTTCAATGTGCAAGCCGTGGGCCGGAACATCGTGGTGGCCTGGGCAAAGCAAGATGACGACAAAGAGGACGAGGTACGCGGGGCAGGCTTGGGCTTCGTCGATGTCTTCAGCACCACTGGACAACTGCTGCTGCGCTTAGAGCATGGCCCGTGGCTGAATGCACCCTGGGGTATTGCTCTGGCTCCCGGCGACTTCGGCGAGTTCAGTCACAGTCTGCTGATCGGGCAGAACGGTGGCGGCAATATCGCCGCTTTCAGTCCCTTCACCGGACACTTTCGCGGAAACATCCTCCACGAAGACGGCGCCTCCTTCAGCATTCCGGGCCTTTGGGCGATCGCCTTCGGCAACAATAACGGTACTCTCAGTGGAAACCCGCCAGTTCCGCCGGGCGCGGGCCCATTCAACACTCTCTTCTTCAATGCCGGCCCTAACGACGAGAACGACGGCTTGTTCGGCACTCTAACTCCGGTCATCACAGAACTCAATGAGGAGGATGAACCGTAACCCCTGAGCATTAAACGGCAGGAGCGCAGGCCGCCTGAAATCGGGCGGCCTTCGTCTTTTCGTCCCAGGTCGATTTCAAATCACTCCTGATGTCACGTGTTGTTGACGAAGTGTTTACAAATTCCAGAAAGAGATGTGACAAGCGCTCGCCACGGATGGACTACCGTTTGTCCCAATCGGTCCCCTCTCAATGCCCCTCTTGCGGAAGGAGAACCAGCTACCCATAGTCAGGATGTCCTGTGTCCTGAAGAAGCAGCGAAGGAGAAGACATATGAAGTTCGGCATTCGATTGGCATTTGTGTCGCTTCTGGGCCTCAGCCTTTTGTTGCTCCCCACTCTTGCTACCGCTCAACACTATCACCAGGTGAATCTGGTCGGAAATCCAAATCCCAGCAAAGCGCCGCCCGGGCCTGCTCCCAATCTTCTCGATTCCCACCTGGTCAATCCCTGGGGACTCACCCGCAGCGCCACCAGTCCCTGGTGGGTGGCGAACAACGGCACTGGCACTTCAACCCTCTATAACGGAAACGGCAATGGCTCGATCGTCCAGAGAATGGTCAACGGGCAGCTGGTGCAATTCGTCGTCAATATTCCGCCAACGGGCAGCTCGACTCCAACCGGCACGGTGTTCAACGGAACATCGGACTTTTCAGTCGGCATTGCGGTCAGCGGGCCTAATGCTGGCAAGCCCGCGCCCGGGGTTTTCTTCTTTGCCACTGAAGACGGAACCATTTCGGGTTGGAATCCCACGGTTGATCCTTTGAACTCTATCCAGGTGGTGGCCAAGAAAAATGCAGTCTACAAGGGCCTGACACTTGCTGAGGCCAACGGTCAGCACTACCTCTATGCGGCGAATTTCCACTCCGGCAGAGTCGAGGTGTATGACACCAACTTCAAGCCGGTGAAATTTCTTGGAGATGCTTTTGAGGATGAACGCCTGCCCGGGGGTTATGCCCCCTTTAACGTGCAGGCTATCGGCAGGAACATCATCGTTTCATTTGCCAAGCAGCAGCTTCCCGACAAACATGACGAGGTGGATGGTGCAGGACTAGGCTTCGTCGATGTCTTCAGCACAACTGGAAGATTACTGCTGCGCCTCCAACACGGTCTCTGGATGAACGCGCCCTGGGGCATTGCCCTGGCTCCCGGCGAATTCGGTGAATTCAGCCACAGCCTGCTGATCGGCCAATTCGGCGGAGGCAATATCGCTGCCTTCAGCCCGTTCACCGGTCATTTCCGCGGAAACATCCTCAACGAAGACGGCTCCACGTTCAGCATCCCAGGACTGTGGGCGATCGGATTCGGTAACAATAATGGCACTCTTGTCGGCAATCCCCCGGCGCCGCCGGCCGCGGGTCCGTACAACACTTTGTTCTTTACTGCGGGCATCAACGGTGAGACCGACGGCCTGTTTGGAACCCTGACCGCCGTCGGCCCGGAACTGACCGAAGCAGACGAACCATGAAAAGCTGAACCATGGACGGGGCGTGAGCGAAGGCCGCTTGCAAGGAGGCGGCCTTCTTTTTTAAGTGAGAGAATCCCGGTATGTCATCCTGAGCGACGCGCCCGTCTTGCGCTTCCGACCCGCGCATTTCGCGGGTCGCGGGCGCGGAGTCGAAGGATCTTGCGTTTTCTGCCCTCTTGATCGCACAGCACTCCAGAGTCGTAAAGACCGTTGCGCGGACTCGATGCGCTCTGCAAACAATGGACTCCTCACTGCCCCGGCGGGCTCTGTAGCGATTTCAAATACGTCACAATCTGCCAGCGCTGCGGTTCCGGTAAACGCGCCCACGATGGCATTCCGTTTTTCATGTTGCCGTTCGTCAGCAGCCACTCCAGTTCACCCGGAGTCGCTTCGCGCACTCGCTCAGAGCGCAGAGGTGGCTTCTTCCCTTTGCCCTCGGCATCTTTGCCATGACAGCTCGCGCAGTTCTGCTCGAAGAGTTTCCCGCCCGCCATTGCGGCTTCCGTGTTCTCGGCGAAGGGATTGGCTCGCCCCTTATCTCTTTCGGGCACTTTTCCACGCCAGAGCCCATCGCCGGCTCCCGCAAAAAGCAGGCCGACACAGCTGAGCACGAGCGGCAAGACCACCCAGAATTTCACCGATCTCCGCATCACCGCCCCCTCAGCCAGGAACCCACCTGGTTGATCTCGTACGAGACGGCAAAGCGCAACAGAAAGCCATGGCTGTAATCGTTCAGGCCGAATCCCGGCGAGATCTTCAGGCTCGGACCAGTGGGAAGTCGCCAGTTCACGATCGGCGCCAGGTAATGCGAAGTATCATGCAGGCCCAGGCTGGCCGTGTCCCCCAGACCCCCATACATCTCCGCCCCGAGATCGAAATTTTCCCGGCACAGGCTGCAGCGCTTCGGGCTCGCCGTAAGTGCTAGCGGCCGGCTCACGCCCAGCGCGTAGCCGAACTCCCAGGGGAAATTGCTGAGGTTTTTCTCAGCAATGAAATTCTCCGCGAAATTCCAGCCGCGCACGTTACTGGAGAGAATCAGCTTCAGCTCGAGTTCGCGTTCTTTCTCGCTGCGGTCGTTGCGTTCGAGAAAATCCTCGCGGCCATCATGCCCTACCACTTCCAGCAGCGTTTTGTCGGCGGAATTGATATTTTCAAATTCCGCGTACAGCACAGGATTTACGCGGTGCTCGCGCAGCAGCGGCCGGAAGCGGTTTTCCCAGCGAAAACCCGTGAACAGGGTGCTCTCGCCACTGGTCGTCTGACCATCCAGGTAAAGCTCCGAAGTCCACCACGCCTTCACGCCGTATTCCAGTTCCAGCGCGGTAGCCAGAAACGAGTTGCCTCCCTGCGGGAATCCAGCCACGTTCTTGGCCGCGATTTCCAGGTTGCCGGGCTCTTCCATCTGGTGGGTGTAAGTGATGAAGTAGGCTTCCTGTGCCGGCGCAGCCAATACCAGCAGACAAATCGCCGCCCCTAAGCAAACTGACCTGCGATTAGAGCGAATGAACAAGATATCCTTTTCTTGATGCGCCAGAAATTCGTTGCGAACGAGTCGCAAGTAACTTGCGCCCAAAAACTACTTGCGAATCAGTCGCAACTGATCTAAACTCCAGCTTCCGCCTGTGGATGTCTTCCTCGGATGGGGCGGGAGTTAATTGCGACTGAGTCGCAATTAGGGACAAACTCAGAATACTTTCGCCGCTCTTCGCCTGTCAATACGCGGACCCGAGATTCTGTCGCGTTTTGATTGCGATCAGTTGCAAAACCGGAAGGATCGCCTATGCCCCTCCCTCAAACTGAGATCCCCGGCCGCCTGCAGGCCCTGCTCGCCGAGCGCGGCATTCGCATGACCCAGCAGCGGCGCGCCATTCTCAGCGTCATCGAAACTGCCAACCGCCATCTCGACGCCAGCCAGATCCTGCGCAAAGCGCAGAGACTCGACGCCTCGGTGGACCGCAGCACCGTCTACCGTACGCTGCATCTTCTGAAACGCCAGGGAATGATCGACGAGCTCGATCTCATGCACATGAATGGCGAAAAGCACTATTACGAGCGCAAGCTTGGGCGCGACCACATTCATATGACCTGCCTGCGCTGCGGCAAGATCACCGAGTTTGTCAGCGAAACCTTCGATTCTCTGAAGCAACAACTGGAACGCGATTGCGCCTTCCGTATCGTGGTTGCGCGCCTGGAAGTGGGAGGTTACTGCTCCGCTTGCCGGCGCTAGAGGAATTCATGAAATCACAAGCCTCATTTCTCTGAGCAGCAGCAGGGTTTCTGACTGGCCGGAACTGCTGCTGCTCACCGCTTCACGGCAATGCCGTTGACTTCGAAATGTCCGCCGCGCAGCAGCGGACCGGAACCGACAAAGGCGCGTGCCGGATAGTCATTGCTGAAATAGGTTTTGTACACGTCATTGAATTTGCCATACAGCGAGAGATCCGGACAGAACACCTGGACCCAAACCAGGTCGTCCATAGTCATGCCAGCTTCACCGAGCACGGACTTGATGCCATCGAGAACGTTGCGCGCTTCCTGTTCCACATCTTCCGGCGGCTTGCCAGTCTTGGGATCAAGACCGATGCGGCCCGCGACGTAAAGCGTGTTCCCCACCAGCACGCCATCGCTGAACGGCGCCTGCACTAGCTTGGGCAAGTTGATGTGGCGCCGGGGGATTTGTGGGGCTTCATTTTTCGAACCAGCCTGCGCCGACAGGGAAACGCTAGCCACAACAATCATGACAAGCAACACGCAAAGGTTTTTCACGTACGCTCCTGTAACGAGCAGATTCCAAACATCTCCCGAAGCACCTTTTTCAAGGCACGGATTGTACTCAGCCACTGCACGGGCGAGCAAAAAGCGCCCGGTTTCAGAGCGTGCATCTTCAAGGCAAGGCGCAACGTTCTGGCCAATATTCAATGTCACTCGGTGGGACGGATTCCTCATCGCCCTATGTGACTTAGGTCACTGACCACAGCCCCAAAACTGCCTCTCCGCAGGCTGCGGAAGAGCAGGCGTTTGCCAGGTGTTGTGTCCTCTGATTGGGGCATTCCGCTGTCTGTCCAATACTTTGCCGGTAGCGAAGTGACCAAGGTCATCTAATGGTTTTCGCCGACGTCCCCTACCATTAGCTGTACCGGAGGCCAAAGAACGTCTGGGGTGACGGTCTGTGCAAGGGTGGGATTCCGTCCCTAAGACCTTGGTCGCAAAGCAAAAGCATGCACAACATTTCCAAGTACCGGAGATGTCTCTCGGCCAGCGCCTGGACACTGGCGGCCGTGTATGCGCTGGTTGCGCTCTTGGCCAAGCCGTCCTTCGAACTGACGCTGTTCGGAAACTTTGCCCAACTGATCGCCTACGGCCTGATCGCCGCTGCCTTTGCTTCTCATCTGGCCACGACGAAAGGAAGAGTCCGTTCGTTCTGGGGACTGATGGCTTCGGGCACGGTTCTTTGGTTCATTTCCCGGGCGGGTTGGGCTTATCTGGAGACGATCCGACAGGTCGATCTTAGCGGCCCCTCGGTATTGGACATCATTCTGTTTCTCCATCTTGTCCCTATGATGTCGGCTCTGGCCACGCTACCCCACGAACCCAGGAAGATGCCTCCCATGGTGGTTTTCTCGCTTGCCATGGTGGCTGTGTGGTGGATGTATCTGTACTCGTTCGTCGTCCTTCCCTGGCAATACGTCACTCCAAGCGTCCAACTGTATGGACCCACCTTCAACGTTCTTTATTCGACGGAAGACGTCGCTTTCATCCTCGCCCTGGGGGTACTGGCTTTGGGGTCGCGCGGTGCCTGGAGGGTTTTCTACCGTCGCCTGCTGATTGGTTCGCTGGTCTACACCCTCAGTTCGCACATCATCAATGTCGCCCTGGACAAGCAGCTTTACTATACCGGCTGCACATATGACATCCCATTTGTGTTGAGTCTTGCCGCTATGTGCTGGGCCGCGGCCAGCTCCACAACCGACTTCGGCTCTCCCGAAGTCCAAGAAGAGGGACATGAGGCTCCAAGCGCCGGCTGGATTACCAAGATGGCCATTGTGGCCCTCCTCTCGGTTCCCCTGCTCGCCGGTTGGGCGTTGGAATTCAGCCAATCTTCCGAGCCGGCACGCCGTTTTCGAATTCTGGTGTCTTTAGCGACCATTCTGGCGTTAGCAGCCATGCTGTTCGCCAAGCAGCACGTCCTCAGCAGCCGCCTGCGACAATCCCTGGACAGTTCCCGGCAATCCTTCCTGGAGTTGGCGCGCGCGCGTGAGGCCCTGGAATACCAGGCAACTCACGACGCCATGACTGGAGTGATGAACCGCGTCACCGTCGTCGCTGCACTCGAACGAGAACTTGCTCGCGCCTCCCGCTCCGGCAAACAACTGGCTGCCATGCTGATTGACCTCGACCATTTCAAGCAGATTAACGATCAGTTTGGCCACCACGCCGGGGACATTGCCATCGTTGCCTCCAGCACCCGCATGCAGGACTGCGTTCGCTCTCACGACTACGTCGGGCGCTATGGCGGGGAGGAATTCCTGGTCATCATTCCCGACTGTGATGAGGCCTCGGCAAAGCACATCGCCGATCGCATGCGCTGCCGTATTTCCGGCGCCCCCGTCGTCTATAACGGCCGGGCGATCGAAATCACCGCCACTATCGGTGTAGCTCTGTCGGAAGCCGGGGACACTCCCGAATCCGTTTTGCGCCGGGCCGACCTCGCCCTTTATCGCGGCAAGGAGATCGGACGAGATACCGTCCAGTTTTCTGCACCCTGCGCTGCCTCCGCAACAGAGGAGGTCATGCCAGCTAAGTCTTAGCCAGCGTCGAATCTGCCCTGGTCAATCCTCCAACGTACTGTCACTGTCCGGATCAAGAAGGGGAGAATTTTCTCTTGTAACCTTTCAAATTCTCCTAACATCGAATAGGTAGCCGTGCTAAGTTCTATGAGAGTTGTCAAAAGGTTGCGTCGGGAGATCACCGTGAAGCGCTCTGAAGTAGTGGCGGGAGTTACCGTGGGCGGAAGTCTTGCTGTTCTGCTCAGTTCGGTATTGGCCTTGTTTTTTGTTCGCCGCCATCGACGCAACTCGAATCCTTTGCCATATCTGCGCGAAGCTGGAGCCCTGTAAACGGCTTCTGCTACAAAACCATCCCACCTCGTTCTGCACTCGGGGCAATCCGTTCCTACACAACTCCTTGTTTTTCTGAATGTTCCAAGCTTTCCCAACCCTGCGTGAGATCTCCAATTCCGCTTCGCCCCTTCGCAGGTACACGCTCAGTGCAGTTTGTAACTAGTAACCACACGGTTGTGACCACCTAGTCATGCATGATTCACCGTATTGCTCTGGGTAAAAAAGATGTCTTTAATCGCGCTTGCGGACACAACTCAGAGTTGAACTAGCGGCTCCGGCTCAGTCCGCAAGTACCTGCGACATTCGGATGGGGTTCTGTGGCGACGGGACTGCCGAGTTTGCCGTTGGCATTCTCAGGTCCTGGCAATGATTGGTGTTTATAGGGAAGCTCATGAACGCTGGTCATCCCGAGCAACCCAATAGAAGGTGGTTGGAACTGCGGAGCCTGGAACGCTATCTCGGTCGGGTGCTTTCGTTTCGTGGCATCCGCCGAAAGCAACGACGTCGCTTGCAACAGATGCTTGAGTTGGCCAAACAGCAACGGAATCGGCTGGATCGCGGTGGGCTAGTAGCGCCGGATGATGAGAAGGTCGCCTCGCAAGGCAATGCGGCCGAGGGAGAAGTTATGAACCAGCCATGGCAGAGCAGTTCATGGGTAAGCTACTATCGCGCCGCCCTGATGGAAGCCGATCGCGATCAGGTCTTGGCACGCATTACGACTGCCAAAAAGGCAATTCACGATCGGATGCGAGAGCTTTCCTTTGGAGCACGCCAGGAAAACGAACCGGAGATGCGCGCCATTCATAATGCGCTCGGGTTTCTCGGCGTCTTGCTCAGCACCTGCCCGCAGCCACTCCGCAAGGCCGGATAAGAGTGATCGCGAGCGGATTGAACAAAGTTCTTGACCAATACGGCCAGCCAAATTTGGGCAATGGTTAGAGTTTTACAAGTTCTGCACGGTAAGAAAATGCAAGCCACTGTACTAAGTCGCCCTCTTAACTCTGCTACTCAACCCTCCCCCAACCACCCTGCTAACGTGGTTACCTCCTAAAGCCCAAGAGCTCTGCACGGACCACCGTGCATCCGTGCAGAGCCCCTACCTTAACAGCAGTTAGAACCTATCTCACTAATGTGGCTCCTGAATAAATGCTTGCTTCGCGAGTGAAGTTGAAGCAAATGAAAGGCATGGCTGATCTCACGGATGCGCAATGGGAATACGTCAGGCCGTTTTTGGAGTGGGAACAACAACAGAGA
>DASPRM010000155.1 GCA_035624455.1 Terriglobales bacterium | reverse complement strand
CGGCCTGGTTGGCCATCTGGATGGCGCTGGCGAGAGCGTTGGCGCGAACCGAGAGGCCGTCGTAACGGTCGCCGACCTGCTTGTAGTGGTGTCCCGAACCGGCCTGGCGGAAATATTCCAGGACGGCATCCACACTCAGCTTGCTGGCGACCTCGCCGGCCGCCTGTCCGCCCATTCCGTCACAAACGACGTAGATGCCATAGCGCGAGTCGAACCCGAAGTTGTCTTCATTGTTCGAGCGCACGCAGCCTACATCGCTCTTACCGGCGACGGCGACACTGTACCCCATGTGTTTTTCCAGACCAGAAATCCTACCTTACTTTAGCCCCAAGAGCATTACCGGGAGTGGCACTTCCTTCAGGCAAGGATAGGAACAAAGATTAAGGATACAGGACGGAGGCAAACGAATTTGCCATTGATGCACTATTTTGGGTGCAGTGAAGTCTGGCAATTCAGGCTTTGGTTTTGCTTCGCGGCAGCCGTTCGTGGGCTAGAATAGAGGCTCTCATGGCAACCGAGCCGCAATCCCAACCGCTGACCGTCTCCGCCGACGAAGCTACCGATGCCGTCACGGAGAAGATTCTCCGCATTATCGCCACGCAAAAGCGCATTCCCCCGGAGCAGGTGCACCTGGACAGCTCCTTCGAGCAACTGGGGCTGGATTCACTGGACAGCGTGAATATCCTGTTCGAACTGGAAAGCGCATTTGACATCTCCATCTCCGACGAGCGGGCGCGTGCCATTCGCAGCGTGCAGGAGATGGTTGCCGGGGTAAAGCAGCTGATAGCGCAAAAGGCGGGCTCGCAGTAATCCATGGCCGATCGCCGTGTAGCCGTGACCGGCATGGGGATCATCTCCGCTCTGGGCCTCAACCTGGAGGAGAACTGGGCGTCGCTTGAAGCCGGCCGCCCCGGCATAGGACCGATTTCTCTGGCCGACGTCTCCAGCTTGAAGTTCCAGAACGGCGCGGAGGTGCGCGACTACAAGCAGGACGACCACTTCCAGTCGAATCAGGCTGACTTCTGGGACCGCTTCGCACAATTTGCGCTAGTCGCTGCTCGCGAAGCCGTGTGCCGGACGGGGCTGTCCGAGGGAAGGCAAAAACTCAGCCCAGGATTGAGCGAGCGGGTGGCGGTGATCACCGGGTCCTGTGTGGGTGGTCAATCCACGGAAGACATCGGGTTCGTGGATGTATACAAAAAAGGTGGGAACCGTGTACATCCCCTGACGATTCCCAAGACCATGGCTAATGCAGGCGCGAGCTGTATTGCGATGGAATTCGGGATCCGGGGACCGGCATATACGATTTCAACGGCGTGTTCTTCCGCGAACCATGCGATCGGCCAGGCCTTGTGGATGGTGCGGCAGGGAATGGTCGATGTGGCGATCACCGGAGGAAGCGAAGCGCCATTCAGCTTCGGCATCCTGAAGGCCTGGGAAGCCATGCGGGTGGTCTCGCCCGAAACTTGCCGGCCGTTTTCCCGCGATCGCAAGGGCATGGTGCTTGGGGAAGGCGCCGGCATGCTGGTGCTGGAGCCCATGGAGGCGGCACGAGCGCGGGGAGCGACGATCTATGGGGAGCTGGTGGGGTTCGGAATGAGCTCCGACGCCGAGCACATCACGAAGCCCTCCGCGGAAGGAGCGGCGCTGGCCATGCGCAACGCCATGCGCGACGCCGGTATCGTCCCCGAAGCCGTGGGATACGTTAACGCGCACGGCACTGGGACGCCGGTAAATGATCCCACCGAAACGCAGGCGATTCGCCTTGCGCTCGGCGCGCACGCCAACAAAGTGGCGGTGAGCTCCACCAAGTCAATGCACGGGCATGGTCTGGGAGCTGCCGGAGCACTGGAAGCTGTGGCCACGCTACTTGCCCTGGGCCACAATGTGTTGCCACCTACCGCCAATTACAACGAGCCCGATCCCGAGTGCGATCTGGACGTGATACCCAACTGTGCGCGACGCGCGGAAGTCGAGTACGCGCTGTCAAATTCGTTTGCGTTTGGCGGGTTGAATGCGGTGCTGGCGTTTCGGAAGGCGTAACAGGCCTACGGATAATGAAAGGGCAGGAACTGCAGATCCCTCGTCGCACTGGCGTCCTCCTCGTGATGACAATCACGAAAGTTGCTCGAGGCGAATCGGACGGTCCAGGAAGCAGGCGCGGCGGACAAGAGTGTCCACGCCACGTGTCTAGCCGCGCTCCGCACTCTTAAACATCTCGCTGAGCTTCGCGCCGTCGCCTGAAGCCGCATCCGTGATCAGAAAGTAGCGCAGCCCATTCTGCTCCCAGCTGCGAACATGAAAATTCGACTGGCTCGCTTCCCGCTCGCCCTCAAGCCGCACGCTCGGACTATCGCGAAGGATCAGCACCGTCAGATAGTGACTGCGAATCTTGTAAAGCAACTCGGCTCCCGGTTCGCCGCCAAGATAAGCTACGCGTCCTCCCACCAGCGTGAACTCCGATCCGCCCAGCTCTGGCAGATCAAAGGTGAACGGCAACCGGCCCTGGAACCACGGCTTCACGGTGTGCCGATCGCTGGAAACCACATCCACCGGAGAGGCGCTGGCCAGGTCGGTCACGTGAATGTCGGCGACCTGCGCAAGAACCTGCTGACGCTCGATCCTGCGCAGTGAAAAGACCGTGCCCAGATATGCGATCACGAGGAAAGCGGCCGCTGCGGCAAAGGCTGGCAGAAGCCTGGCGAGAAGTGGGCGCTTTTTGGTTCCCAAAACTTCACGCTGGATGCGGGCCCGCAGGTCCGGCTCCGGCCGGTAGCGCCGGCCGACGATCTGGTTGGCCTGCTTCAGGCGCATCCGGCCCAGGGCTTCTCCCGAACACGCAGGGCAACTCTTCAGGTGTTCGCTGAGCGCCGCCTCTTCCTTCTCGGAAAGCTCCGCATCGATATACGGATCGATCTTGGATTGCCAGGTCTCACATTCCGTCTGCATAGGGTTCCTACCCCGTTCCTGTCCGCGGCTTGGTCTCGGGAACAGCTTTTGGACCGCTGCCACTTAGTGCATTTCTGACCGCGGTTCGTGCCCGCGAAAGCCGCGACATTACGGTGCCAATGGGGATAGCAAGTGTGTCGGCAATCTCACGATACGACATCTCCTCCACATCGCTCAGCAGCAGCACCTCGCGGAAGGCCACGGGCAGCAGCGCGATCGCCTCCTGCAAACGCTCATGGTCGATTGCGCCCAGCAGCAGCGACTCCGGGGTTTCGCGGCTGATGGCCAGCTCCGGCCCTCCCTCTTCATCCTCCAGCGGCACCGTCATCTTCGCTTTCAATCCGGTGCGGGAAGTTAGAAACGTGTTGCGCAGGATGCGGAATATCCAAGCGCGAAAGTTGGTTCCCATCTGGAAAGAAGAGAAGCCCTTAAGCGCCTTGGCAAACGTCTCCTGGACCAACTCTTCCGCTTCGGCGCGGTCCTGTGTCAGCCACTGCGCAAAATTGTAGAGCGAGTCGAAGAGTGGCATAGCCAGCTCCTCGAACAATCCGGTGTTGCGGTCCGCTGCCGACAAGACTCACCAAGACTAAACCGGACATCGGCATTTTTGTTCCCAAAATTTGTAGAAGTTTTTTGAGCTGAGGCGGGGAATAAAGCTGCCTGCGGCTGGTTCTCAACCGTGCAGCGCGACGCGATAGGAGAGACCAGATGAGTATGAAAGAAGTAGATCGCAGGTCGTTTCTGAAGCTCACGGGGATGTCGATTGGCATCGGCACGCTCTATAGATGTCTGCCCCTGTTCGGGACCAACAGTGAAGCAGCCGAAGTCTTTGACGAGCTGGGGCGAAAGAATGGCGAGCGGGTGACGCCATTCTCCTTCGTTCAGCTCAGCGATGCTCACGTAGGCTTCAGCGGGCCACCTGACCCGCTGGGCACCAAAGCCTTTGAGGAAGCCGTAGCCCTGGTAAACAGCCTGCCCACACCTCCAGACCTGGTGTTGTTTACGGGCGATCTTACCCATGACTCAGAAGATCCCGGCGAGCACGCCAAACGCATGCAAAAATTCCAGCAGATTGCCTCCACAGTCAAGACCGGAAAACTCAAATGCGTTCCGGGGGAGCACGATGCCGGCTTAGATGGCGCCCAATTGTTTCGCAGCGTCTTTGGCGAAACCCACTACTCGTTTGATCACCGCGGCATGCACTTCATCGCTCTGGACAACGTTTCGCGCGCCAAGCCTGAGGTCGGGCCCGAGCAACTGGCGTGGTTGAAGCAGGACCTGGCTCGCTTCCCGAAGACCGCCCCAATCGTGGTTTTTACCCATCGTCCTCTATTCGATCTGAAACCCGAGTGGGAGTGGTTCACCAGCGATGGCGATGACGTCATGAACGTGCTCGCGCCTTATGAAAACGTTACCGTGCTCTATGGTCACATCCATCGCGATCACGAGCATCACGAAGCCCACGCCACGCACTACGCAGCCCGATCTCTGATCTTTGCGTTTCCCGATCCGGAGAAAGTGGCGCAGAAGAAACCCATCCCGTTCGACAAGGACCATCCCTTCAAGAATCTGGGCATTCGCCAGGTGGAGGCTCGTCCCCCAAGCGCGGAGCTGGTGGTGAAAGACGTGGAGCTCACTATCCGCGAATACTCCGGGCTTAATGGGGTCTCACAAATTCTGAAAAATCCCTCTCTGTAGGAAGGAACGAAATTATGTACACGATTAAAGTTCGAAACCAAAAAAGAACGATGCTGGTGATTGTTGCAGTTCATCTGCTTCTCGCCGGCGCGGTATTGATGCTGACCGTGGTGCCGGCAGTGCGGGCGGAGGATTCGCCGCGCGTAATCGACATCACTGCCAAGCGCTTTTCTTTCACTCCTAACCAGATCACCTTGAAGAAGGGCGAAACGGTCAAGTTGCGGCTCAGGAGTGAAGACGTGACCCACGGCTTCTTTTCCAAGCCGCTGAAGATTGACGAGCTCATCCCGGCGGGACAGACGACGGAGATCACATTGACGCCGCAGGTCGCGGGCTCATTCACCACCATTTGCGACCACTTCTGCGGGTCGGGTCACGGCAACATGAACATGACGATCGTGGTGGAGTAGCCGGTGGCTCGCAATCTTTACCAACGCGGGGCGGCCATGCAACTGCTGGGTCTGCCGCTGGCATTCACTCTCCTGATGTCAGCGGCCGGTTGCAAGGCCGCCCCACTGGGCTCGCTGGAGACCTCGCTCATGACCCAGCTCAAGCGGCGCGTAACTGTCGGCGGGAAATCGGATCACAATCCGCTGCCGGCATCGGCGGAGACGATCGAGACGGGACGCAAGAACTTCTCCCACTATTGCCTGGCATGCCATGGGCTCGATGGACAGAACACGGGTGTTCCGTTTGCTGAGAATATGTCGCCTCCGGTGCCGCCGCTGAACTCGCCCAGCGTGCAGAAGTACACTGACGGCCAGCTGCATTGGATCATCAAGAATGGGATTTCGCCCTCGGGGATGCCGGCCTCAAATGGCATTCTGAACGACGACGAGATCTGGTCGCTGGTGGCGTACATCCGCCATCTGCCGCCCAAGGGCAGCCTGGGAGAGCCGCGAGTGTACACGGAAGATGTGGAGGCGCCAGGGAGAGAGACGGGTCAGCGGTGACATGGGATTGCACGACCTTGCGTTTTGCTTGAGCGGATCGGAAGAGTTCTCAGTTGCTGTGGGAGGAGAATGCTGATCGCTCGCGCGCCTGCGGCGGCTGGTGATGAGAAAACAAGGGTTGAGACAGTCAGGAAAATCTTTGTTCAATGAGCTCAGGAGCTCTTTTGCGCTGCATCCAGGCGCGCCTCGGCGCGGCGGAGGGCATTCATGGCGCGCTCGTAGTCGGTCTCCGGATCGGCGCTGCAGAGATGCTGTTCAGCGCGCTGTTTGGCTTCCTCCGCGCGCTTGACATCGATCTCCCGGGCTCGCTCCGCAGTTTCGGCGAGAATCGTGACTTTATTGGGCAGAACCTCGGCAAAGCCCCACGCGACCGCAAGGTAATGGGTCTGGCCGCTGGACTTGTAGGAGATCTGCCCTACAGCCAATTCTGTGATCAGCGGCGCGTGTCCCGGCAGAATTCCCAAATAGCCATTCTTCCCAGGGATCTGTGCCTCTTCGGCGACGTCGCGCACTACCATGCGATCGGGCGTGACGATTTCGAGTTGGAAAGTGTCAGCCATTATGCAGCTGTGGTCTCCTTCAGCTTCTCGGCCTTCTCCAGCACCTCGTCGATCGTGCCCACCATGTAGAAGGCCTGCTCAGGGACCTCGTCATGCTTGCCGTCGATGATCTCCTTGAAGCTGCGAACGGTTTCACCGACCTTCACGTACTTTCCTTTGAATCCTGTGAACTGTTCGGCAACATGGAAAGGCTGCGACAGGAACTTCTGGATCTTGCGCGCCCGCGCCACCAGCAGCTTGTCCTCTTCGCTCAATTCGTCAATGCCCAGGATGGCGATGATGTCCTGCAGGTCTTTATAGCGCTGCAGGATTCGCTTCACCCCTTGCGCCACGTCATAGTGCTCCTGCCCCACGATGCGCGGATCCAGAATGCGAGAAGTAGAAGCCAGCGGATCAACCGCGGGATAGATGCCAATCTCGGTCAAACCGCGGGAGAGCACGGTGGTGGCGTCGAGGTGAGCAAAGGTGGTTGCCGGCGCTGGATCGGTAAGATCGTCAGCCGGCACATAGATGGCCTGTACCGATGTGACCGACCCCTTCTTGGTGGAAGTAATGCGCTCCTGCAATTCCCCCATTTCCGTGGCTAGGTTGGGCTGGTAGCCGACGGCGGATGGCATGCGTCCCAGCAGCGCGGAAACTTCTGATCCCGCCTGCGTGAAACGAAAGATATTGTCGATAAAGAGCAGGGTATCTGCGCCCTCGGCATCGCGGAAATATTCGGCGACGGTCAGACCGGTAAGGGCCACCCGCAGGCGCGCTCCCGGCGGCTCGGTCATCTGGCCGTAGATCAGAGAAGCCTTGGAGTGCTCGGGTTCTCCCGGCTTGATTACGCCTGACTCGGTCATCTCCAGCCAGAGATCGTTGCCTTCGCGGGTTCGCTCGCCCACGCCGGCAAAAACCGAGTAGCCGCCATGTTGTTTGGCAACGTTGTTGATCAGCTCCATGATGACAACGGTCTTGCCCACGCCGGCGCCACCGAACAAACCGATCTTGCCGCCTTTGAGGAAGGGCTGGATGAGATCAACGACCTTCACGCCGGTTTCGAACATCTCCGCGGTAGTCGATTGCTCCTCGAAGCTCGGCGCCGGGCGATGAATAGGCAGTCTCTCGGTTGCCTTTATCGGGCCGAGGCCGTCCACGGGATCGCCAATCACGTTCATCACGCGCCCCAGCGTGCCTTTGCCCACGGGGACGGAAATCGGGCCCTTCAGGTCGATCGCCTTCATGCCGCGCACCATGCCGTCGGTGGGCTCCATGGCGACGCTGCGCAAGCGTCCTTCGCCGAGGTGCTGCTGCACTTCCAGGATGACATTGATGGGTACGGGAACTTCGAAGCCGTCGCTGACCACGCGGATGGCGTTATAGATGGGCGGCATTGCCGACTCGGAGAACTGAACGTCCACCGCCGGTCCGGCAATTTGAATTACTCTTCCGATATTTTCTGACATAAGAAACCTTTAAATGTGTCGCCCCTGGGGAGACTCGTGATTGATTCGTCGTGTGACACGGCACTTACGTGCCGGGTTATGCTGTGCCGCCCTAACGCCTGCCGATAAGTTAGCAGACATCGTTTTGGTGGAGCAGGGCTTCAGCCCCTGCCTTTACAGCGGCCAAGAATGCCGGCTATAGCCGCTGCGGTAAAAGCTAGAAACTTCTGCGGTTTTTCTATGCAGGCCTAAAGGCCTGCTCCACCCGTTTTAGTGCAGTCGCCGCTACAGGGCGGCCGCGCCGCTGACGATCTCGATGATCTCTTTGGTAATTTTCGCCTGGCGCACGCGGTTCATCTGCAGTGTCAGCGCATCGATCATCTTACTGGCATTGTTGGTGGCCGCGTCCATGGCTGTCATACGCGCAGCATGCTCGGCTGCCGACGACTCCAGCATCGCCCGAAACATCTGAATGGCGACATACCTTGGCAACAATGCATTAAACAGCTCCTGCGGCGGCTGCTCGTAGATGTAATCCACTTTGGTCTGTACAAATTCCGCCGCCTCCCGGTCGATCTCCGCAGTATCGGCGGGACCAGCCCGCACACCTGCAGATCTGGCAGCTTCCAAGCGGCGCTCGCGTTCCTCCTCGCTCACTTCCTCCGCCGCTTCAATTTCCTGCAAGCCTACCCGCCGGATGGGAAGCACCTTCTCGATAAGCAGGCGCTGCGCGATCACCGATTTGAATTCGTTATAAATCAGGTAAACGGAATCGATCTCGCAGTTGGAGTAGCGGCGGATGAGGTCCTGCGCCAGTTCAGCCGCCTGCGCAAATTCAAATTTGTTAAGCGTCCCGACCAGTTCGGTCACGATCTGCGTGGGCGCAGCGCGCTCCTGGGCGTCAGCTTTGGCCGAAGGATAGCGGCGGCGGAAGAAATCCCGTCCCTTGCGACCAATGGTCTCCAGATCGATATTCTTGCGGGCTCTTTCTTGGATGAATTGTGTGGCCGCGCGCAATATATTGGCGTTGAATGCGCCCGCCAGACCCTTGTCTCCGGTAACAATAACCAGCTGAATGTTTTTCTCCGGACGCTGCGCGAGAAGCAGGTGGCGTGGCTCTCCGGTATCCGGATCGTAGATTTCCGCCCGCTCCACCAGCGAGAGCAGCACGTTGGTCAGCATCTGGGCATAGGGGCGCGCCGAGAGCGCCCGGTCCTGTGCCTTGCGCAGGCGTGCAGCGGAGATCATCTTCATGGCGCGGGTGATCTGGCGCGTGCTGATTACGCTGCGAATACGCCGCCGGATATCGAGAATGGTTGCCATAACTGAGTTTCGTGCTTGCTATCTGGCGGCCGCAGCGACGGGCTGCCTTGCCTTGGCGGGCTGCCTGTCGCTGGTAAAGCGTTCCTTGGCCTCCTTGATCAGCTTGTCCATCTCCGCCTTGAGGGTGTCATCCAGAACCTTCTTGTCCATGATGGTCTTCAGCAACCCGGGATTCATGGTCTCCACGTATTCATAGAGCTGCTTTTCAAATGGGCGGATATCTTCTACCGCCAGGTCATCAAGATAACCCTTGGTACCGGCGTAGATAATGAGAATCTGCTTGGAAAAGGGGAGAGGCGAGAACTGGTTCTGCTTCAGCACCTCCACCAGCCGTTGGCCGCGTGCCAACTGGGCCTGCGTGGCTTTGTCGAGATCGCTGGCGAACATCGAGAAAGCCTGCAATTCACGGAATTGAGCCAGCTCCAGCTTGAGGCTGCCGGCTACCTGGCGCATGGCCTTGATCTGCGCGCTGCCGCCCACGCGACTCACGGAGATACCTACGTTCACTGCCGGACGCACGCCGGAGTTGAAGAGATCGGTCTCGAGGAAAATCTGGCCATCCGTGATGGAGATGACATTGGTTGGAATGTAGGCGGAAACGTCATTGGCCTGAGTTTCGATAATGGGGAGCGCCGTGAGGGAGCCGCCACCGTTCTCGTTGTTCAACTTGGCGGCACGCTCCAGGAGGCGAGAGTGGAGATAAAAGACGTCTCCGGGATAGGCCTCGCGTCCCGGGGGACGGCGCAACAGCAGCGAAATTTCGCGGTAGGCCACGGCGTGCTTGGACAGATCGTCGTAGATGCAGAGCGCGTGGCGCTTCGAATCGCGGAAGTACTCGCCCATAGCGCAGGCCGCATACGGCGCGATGTATTGCATGGGTGCGGGATCGGAAGCCGACGCCACCACCACCACGGTGTAGTCCATGGCGCCGTAGTCCTCCAGGATCTTTACCACCTGGGCCACCGAGGAACGCTTCTGTCCGATGGCGCAATAGATGCAGATCAGGTCGCCCCCCTTGTTGTTGATGATGGTATCCAGCGCGATAGCAGTTTTGCCTGTCTGGCGGTCGCCGATGATCAACTCGCGCTGGCCGCGTCCGATAGGGATCATGCTGTCGATGGCCTTCAGACCAGTGGCCATGGGTTCGCGCACCGGTTGACGCGCCACCACGCCGGGAGCAAGGCGTTCGAGCGGGAGAAATTGATCTGTGGCGACCGGCCCGCGATCGTCGATGGGCTGACCCAACGCGTTCACGACCCGGCCGATCATCGCGTCACCCACCGGCACACTGATAATGCGCCCGGTACGCTTGACGGTGTCGCCTTCTTCGATTTCCGTATAGTCGCCGAGCAGAACGGCACCGACCTGGTCCTCTTCCAGGTTCATGGCGATTCCTGAAACGCCGTGCGGGAACTCGAGCAGCTCTCCCGCCATGACTTTTTCCAAGCCATAAAGACGGGCGATGCCGTCGCCTATGGAAATAACGGTTCCAACTTCATCCACCGCGATGTGAGTCTCATAGTTTTCGATCTGCTCGCGGATAACTTTGGTGATCTCGTCTGCTTTGATTTGAGCCATAAAAATCCAGTAGAGCGTTGTTTGTGGTCAGGATTCCGATCTGGTTGAGCTAGGTTACGCCCAAAAGCGAAGCCGTAAATTCCCAGCAAAGCTTCCGCTTTCAACTACGCCGACGCCAGCTCTTCCTTGATCTTCTGCAATTGGCCGCGAACCGAGCCGTCGTAAATGGTGCTTCCCACTTTGACGATGGCGCCTCCGAGCAGGCTTGGGTCGGTAACATATTGCGCGCGCACCTTCTTCCCGGTGAGGCGCTCGATCTGCGCTTCCACTTCTCCCTTTTCGCTGTCGCTGATTTGGCGGGCGCTTACGATCTGCGCTTCGGCAAATCCCAGGCGCTGGTTAATCTCGTGCTCGAACTCGGACGTAATCTCCCGCAGCTGCCCGATGCGCCGATGGTCGATCAGTACAGCAATGAAATTCCGCACCGGCCGGGAAATCTCCAATCGAGCCGCCAAAGCCCCCAGCAGTCTTTGCTTCTGGTCGCTCGGGATCGCGGGATTCTCCCAGATGCGCCGCAACTCGGCGCTGCCCTGGGCCACGTCCATCATGGAATGCAGCTCACGGCGCATCTTCTCGACGTCGAGATGCTTTTCAAAGACGACGTCGGCGAAGGCCCGGGCGTAGCGGCTGGTAATGGCAGACATCAGCGGTTATTGCCTCCCAGTTCGCGCACAAAGTTGCTGACCAGAGTCCGGTCGGTGGCAGGATCCACCTGGATCTTTTTCTCCGCCAGGGCTACTGCCAATTCTGCGGCATAGGCCTTGAGCTGCCGGCGAGCTGCCTTGGATGCAGCTTCAATTTCCTGCTCCGCGGCCGTTACAATTTTGCGCTTGTCTTCTTGTGCCGCCTCACGCAGACGCTCTTCTTCGGCGGCTGCGTCCTTTTCGGCAGCAGCCTTCATCTGGTCAATCTCGCCGCCGAGGCTTGCCAAGCGGCTTTCAACCTCACTTAACCGCCGATTCGCATCTTCGCTGGCGCGTCGAGCCTCTTCGATCCCTTTGCGTATGGCTTCGTTGCGGGCCCGGAACGCGGCCGCCAGCTTTTTTCGCCAGAAGTAAACGACGACTGCGATGATGACAGCAAAATTGCTCAGAACAGCGACCCAATAGGCTCCCTCTGGGCTGAGTCCGAGAAGTTTGCCGACGAGCCGGACGGTAGCCGAGTGCTTGAATTGGGCGTTACCTTCCTCTTCCCCGGCAGCTTCCCGCGATGCCTCGCTCAGCTCTCCCTGGATAGTGTGGGAACCACTCTCCAGCCCGCCCTCCTGCTGATTGGAATGGCCTCCGGCCGGCGATGATTGGGCCGATGATTGCGATTGGGCTTTCTTGCCCTGATCTGCTTTGCGAGTAGCCGCGTCTGGACTCTGCCTGGCATGCCCGAGGCCGGCCATTACAACCGCGAGCACAAGGAACAGAGCGCAACCGCGTAGCACGATGCTCGCCTTCACTCTGCACCTCCCGCGGATTGCGTCACGGGCACCTGCTTGAGAACGGTGCGGATAATCTCGCCAGCGAGCCGCTGGCTTTCCGCCTGCAGGCTCTTTTTGGCTTGTTCCGCATCCTGCTCGAGCTCCGTCCTGGCCCGAGCTATACGGGAGTTCGCTTCCGCGCGGGCCTGATTGAGGGCCGCGGCCCGTGCCTCCTGAGCTTTGTGCCGGCGCGCCTCTTGCGCATTGAAGACGGCCCCCCGAGCCTCCCGCAGACGCTGCTCATATTCGGTGGTCTTGGCCTCCGCGGCGGCGATATCGGCGCGAGCCTTCTCGGTCGCGCCTTCCGTCCGCGCGCGCCGCTCCGCCAGCACCCCTCGCAAAGGGCGTTCAACTATCCAGGAATAGGCGAAGTACACCGTGAGCAGAAGCACGATGGTGGGCACCGAGCGCAGCACGAGTTCACCTAATTGCCGGAGCGTTTGTTCCATGCGGCTGGTAACTAAGGGAGCCGGGAATGTGGGCTATGAAACCCCTGACTTTAGCACCCCATTTTGAAGGGTGTCAATTCGCATTTCCCCTTGATTCTGATTGACTTTGCTTAATTTTGCGGGAGGGCGATGGAGCACGTTCATCGCTTACTCATTGCTGGGCTCCAGGCCAGGGTTACTGGCTTGGGGCCAATGCCCGACCGGCCTACTTTGGGACCAGGGTGCAAGAAGATGGGACGTGGTCTTGACTTATCAAATAACAGCGATAATATAAAAGTATCACCTCCGATCCGATTCAGGATCGTATGGGCCGGTGGTCAAGGAAAACCCGCTTCTTGGCCGCCGGCTCGTTGAATTTTTGGAGCAGTTCTTCGAGGCAAATCCAGGATCCCGCGATCACTCTGGATCCGGCGTGTTTACTCCATTACAAACGGCCGCAGTTTCCTGAGCAGCGACTCCGGGGCCTGCGCCTCCATTTCCACCAGCCCATCGTGATAGCTGCGGGAGAAAATTCGCGCTCGGGCCTCGAGCAAGGAAAGCACTTTGCCTTCCTGCTGAGGCACCCGCAGCCGCACCCGGCTCACCGCGTCCTCCCGAAGCATCTCGTCGATGCGATCCAGCAGAGTGCTGAGTCCGATCCCCTGTTTGGCAGAAACATGAACTTCGCGCTCAGTGTCGAGCAGCGACTGCCGCTGGGCGGCGCCGAGCAAATCGATTTTGTTTAACACCATCAGGCGGGGCTTCTCGTAAACGCTCAATTCCCGCAACACTGCCTCTACTTGGGCATCCTGCACTTCGCGATTGGGACTGGTGGCATCGGAAACGTGAAGAATCAGCGCCGCTCGCTGCACCTCTTCCAGGGTGGCGCGAAACGCGGACACCAGCGTGTGCGGCAAATTTCGGATGAAACCTACCGTATCTGACAGCAAGATCTTGCGACGGGAAGGCAAGGTTACGGAACGCAGAGTTGGATCGAGGGTAGCGAACATGCGGGATGACGCCAGGACGTTAGCGCGCGTCAGCGCATTGAACAGGGTGGATTTTCCGGCGTTGGTGTAGCCGACCAGAGCCACCGTCGCCACCGGCACCGATTCCCGGCGCTGCCGCTGCTGACCGCGAATGCGCCGCACGTTCTCTAATTGTCCCTTGATGTGCTGGATACGCCGGTTGATTCGGCGACGGTCAGTTTCCAACTGGGTTTCACCCGGACCGCGGGTACCGATGCCGCCACCGAGTTGCGACATTTCGATGCCGCGTCCTGTAAGCCGGGGCAGCAGATATTGCAGCTGAGCCAATTCCACCTGCATCTGGCCCTCGCGGGTGCGCGCGTGGCGGGCAAAGATGTCCAGGATCAGTTGTGTGCGGTCGAGTATGCGGCGGTGCGCTGCATGCTCGATATTGCGTTGCTGCGAGGGCGAGAGTTCGTGATCGAAGATGATCAGGTCGGCGTGCGCGGAAGCGGCGGCGGCGGCCACTTCCTCCAGTTTGCCGCGCCCGATCAGGGTGGCAGGATCTGGCTTCTCGCGGCGCTGCAGAAATTGACCGACAACCTCGGCACCGGCAGAGAGTGTCAGTTCCTGCAACTCGGCCAGCGAATCTTCTGCCGTGAACCCTCTCGCCCGGTCGCCATTGCTGGAGCGAGGTTGGACCGCCTCCCGGGCTGCGCGTGCCTCGGCAGGCAGGCTGATCGACGGTGGCGCGTTGCCGCCAGTCTTTTTCTTTTGCGGGTGCGGAGGTTGGCGTTCGCCCGAGGCTCGGGTGCGGTAGTCCACCCCCACAAGGAACACGCGTTCTGGCGCCGCTCGCAGCGTGTCCCGGGACACCCGGGCAGCGCTCAGAGTGTTGCTCCTGCGATGTAGATGCTTACTACGCAACCCGCGGGCCTACCCCTCGGTACCGGAAGGACTGACAGTGTGATTGGCCGACGTGCCCGCCGTGCGCGATTCGCCAGGCTTCTCGCTTGCCACCGGCTTGGCCTCAATCGGCATTCGCGATTCGCCGGAATGGAATGCCTTGGGCATGACTACCGTCGAAATCGCGTGTTTAAAGATGAGCTGCTCCTGATTGTTGGTTTCCAACACCACGGAATATTTGTCAAAGGAGCGGATACGCCCAGTCAACTTTACGCCGCTCATCAGATAAATCGTGATGTTCGTCTTTTCTTTGCGGGCGGTATTTAGAAAGGAATCTTGGATGTTCTGCGCCGGCTTGTTGTCCATCTGCCGATCTCCTTGGTTCAGAACAGCGGATCACCGCACCCAGGATCGGTCTACCCGCCACGATGCGGTCTGCTGATCCCGGCGCCCGTTTCCGGACCCCATGGGCCCTTCACGAGTGGTTTAACGATAGAACCACTGGCCGCAAGATTTCAACCTCGCGCCGAATTTTTCCTGACTGCTACAATCCGCTGCTCCCACATTGGGCCCTGGCTGGGACGTACTGGTAGCTTTATACCCGGCTAATTTGGAGGAAGGCATGCAGGTTGTGGCTTTATGGGTACTCGTATTCGTCCTCTTCGACCAACCGCAGATCAGCCTGCCAGCAGGCGCGACCGTCAATATTCAGATCATCTTACGCTGGATCCACTTTATGGCCGGGATCACGTGGATTGGTCTGCTCTACTTCTTTAACCTGGTTAACATGCCGTTTATGAAGGAGATCGGCCCGGCCACCCGGCTCAAAGTGGTTCCCACCCTCATGCCCCGGGCGATGTGGTGGTTCCGCTGGGCCTCGGTGATCACGGTTTTGGCCGGCTTTATCTACTGGAGCATGATTGTGGGGGCGGATGCGCGGAATGCCGGCACCAGCGGAGGAAGGGCGGTCGGGAGCTTCTTTGTGATCTGGACCCTGGCCTTCATGGTCGAAATGGCAATCGTTATGAGCCCGGCTGAAGGTCTGAAAACCGGGCCAGTGCTGGGGACCGTGGTGGCCCTGGCCGTAATCGTCGCCGCCTATGTGTTTCTGGCAATGAACTTTCACGGCTGGGAGAGCAGCCGCATGCTGTCGATTGGGATTGGCGGCGGAATCGGCTGGTTCATGATGCTCAATGTCTGGGGCATTGTCTGGCGGGTGCAGAAGAAAATCATCCGTTGGACGGCGCAAAACGCGAAGGACGGCACTCCCATTCCGCCAGAGTCTGCCATGCTGGCGCGTGTGAGTTTTCTGGCATCGCGTATCAATTTCATCCTGTCGTTCCCCATGCTGTTCTTCATGGGCGCGGCCAGCCACTATCCGCTGTTCGGAAAATGACGACAAGTACGAAGTCGGATCGGGTGAAGTAAGAAGTGATTCGGCGGCAAGAGGAAAAACGAAACTGGACCGATGATCAGAAGTACTGGCAGGGTCTCGCCCTGTTCAATTCCGGGCATTACTTCGACGCGCACGAAGTCCTGGAGGACGTCTGGCGGGCGAGCCGCGGCGTGGAAAAGAAGTTTCTGCAGGGGCTGATTCAGGTGGCAGTGGCGCTGCACCATTATTCCACCGGAAATGTGGTGGGAGCACGCTCGCTGCTTTCGCGTGGGCGAAGAAACTTGGAACACTACCCGGAGCAGTATGGAGGAATTGAACTGGGCGGAATGTTGACTGCGGTGAGGCGGTGGGAACTGGCACTGGCGGAAGGAGGCCGATTGCCGGCGGCGCCGGTGATCCGGCGGACGTGATCTTCGAAAACTACCGCACCCTTGCCAAAAGACAGCTCGGATGGGGCGCGCTTAAGTCTTGTCTCTAGTGCTTGCGCTTATGGCGCGCAGCCGGGTGCGCTGAGGCCAGACGCGTAGTCTTCTTCTCAGCTTGCAGCTGTTGTTCCTCGGGAGACAGCACTCGCCGCACAATCGGTCCCAACATGCGATATTTGCGGGCAACTGTATTTCCCTGCTCGTCGCGGACCTGCAACGTGAACACCGGCAGGACTCCATCCTTTCCAAAATCCTCGGTACCAGTCGTCACCGGAAAAAACCCGACAATGTTGTGTTCGCGATAAGCGGTTTCATAGCGATGGCGCCGCAGGTTCCAGGTAAAGATCCGTACTTGGTTGTAATCGTAAGGAAGGCCGTCGCGGTTATCGGTCATCAGCAGCAGATATTGCGCAACCTTCTTATCGCCGTCCTGCACTTCATTCAAGACGAAAAACGATACAATGCGCTGGCCCTCGGCATATTGCGCGATCTCCAGTGGCACGTCGAGATCGATCATCCGCGCGAGCACCCAGCCGGTACGCTTCTGAGTGTCGCGCACCAGCGACCAGTCTTCCAGCGCCGGGGTGGGCGCTGCGTTTCCTGTGCTCGCCGGACGCACCCCGGGCGGAAGCGGCTTTTCTGCAGTCGCGCGCTTCAGAACATCGAGCTGCTCTCCTTCTTTAAGCTGGTAAAGGTGCTCGGTCTCCCGCCCCGGAGCGATATGCAGGTTCAACGTCGATCGCGCCACTCCGCGGGCTTGCGCCGGGCTGTCGAGGTTCTCGGCAGAGAGCTTCTTGAACTGATCATAGGTAGGCTCATCGACCAGGTATTTCTCCTCCAGCCAGCCTTCCTCGCCGCGCTCGGTGCGAACCCGCCAGAACCGTTTGCGTTTCTCCAGCACGTACACCTTGTCGCCATCGCGCACGATGCCTTTCTTTTCGTAGATCGTCGCTAAACGATCGCGAAGGTTGACCTGGGGTGCGTTGACGTAGGCAGCCTCCGGCTTGGGCCCGATGGCACGCTTGCATCCGGACAGCAACAAAAAAGCAGAGATGCAGAATGCGATGCCGATGGCGCGAAGGGAGGTGCGCAATTGAACGCACATCGGAAACGAGGATTTTGCAACGAAATGCCTGGCTGAGCCTCGGCTACGCTCAGGGCGGGAAAATGCGGGGGTCTGCCACCAGTTCACAAGCGCAGGGATCAATATAGCAAGAAGAATTGTCTTGGGTTGTGATGCAGGTCTCTCGATTCAGACCATGCTAGTGATATCCGTGTCAGGTGAAACACCCAACAGCGTTAGTGCTTCGCCCGGCGCGCATCTGCCTTGAGCATGCGGTCGTCGATGCGCTTGCGGCCGGCGTAGCCTTCCTCCAGACCATGCCAGTGGGAGATCTGCCGCTCGCCGAGTTTCCAGCACAGAAGGATGATCTCGTTGTTGACCTCGCAGGGAAAATCCAGCAGGCCGATATCGAGATCCTTGACCTGCACGCCGGTGGCAGTGATCTCCGCCAGAGCATCCTTCACCTGCTGCAACAATTTCTCGCGCTCTGCTTTCAGCCGCGAGTATTGCCCGATGTCCATCTGGATGCCGCCGTTCACCATGATGCGGGTGCTGAGGTCCTTGAACTCCTCATTGATCTTCTGGACCCGGGCCTTGTTGCGCAGTGCGCCGCGCAGCAATCCCGACAGCACCGGGATCATCTGTTGTGCCTGGGTGAGGGTAAAAGTGCGGTTGGGCGCATCCTTCTTATTTCTAGCTTTCAGGGAATCTCCAGGTTCCATTTTTCTAGGATATCTCCAACATGCGATCGAGCGCCACTCGCGCCCAATGCTTCACGTTTTCTTTCACTCGAATTCGGTTGACCACGTTTCCTTCTAGCAGATTTTCCAGTGCCCAGCACAGGTGTTGCGGTGAGATGCGAAACATCGTCGTGCACAGGCAGCCGGAGTCATCCAGGGTGACCACCAGTTTGGCCGGATTCTGCTTCGCCAGCCGGTTGACCAGGTGAATCTCCGTCCCAATGGCGAACTTTGCCCCAGCCGGGGCTTCTTTGACCAGCTTGATAAGGCGTTCGGTCGAGCCGATATCGTCGGCCTTCTGGCAGACTTCCAGCCGGCACTCCGGATGAACGATGACGCGGATTCCTTCATATCGCGCCCGAACCTTGTCCACGTGCTCCGGCAGGAAACGCTGATGGACTGAACAGTGTCCCTTCCACAGGATCACTTTAGCGTTGCGCAGGCGCTCAGGAGTGACTCCCCCCATGATCATGTAGGGGTCCCAAACCACCATCTCATCGAGTGGAATGCCCATGCGGTATCCGGTGTTGCGCCCCAGGTGCTGATCGGGGAGGAAAAAGAGTTTCTTATTCTTGGCGAAGGCCCACTTGAAAGCTCCGGGAGCATTGCTGGAAGTGCAGACCAGACCGCCGCGTTCGCCGCAGAAAGCTTTGATTGCGGCAGTGGAATTCATGTAGGTGATCGGGGTGATGCCGTCGCCGGAGTCAGAGGTCAATCCCATCTGTACAAGCTGTTCCCAGCAGTCCTCCACTTGCGTAATGTCCGCCATGTCTGCCATGGAACAGCCCGCGTTGAGATCGGGCAGGATCGTTACCTGTCCCGGGCGGCTGAGCACATCGGCACTCTCCGCCATGAAATGCACGCCGCAAAAAACGATGTACTTACCTTCGGCGCGCGCGGCTTCCTGGGAGAGCTTGTAGGAGTCGCCGGTAAAGTCGGCGAAGCGGATCACCTCGTCCCGCTGGTAGTGATGTCCCAGAATCACGGCCTCGCGGCCCAGGGCATCCTTAGCGGCCGCTATCCGCTCATCCATAGAGCGGTCCGGCAAGACCAGGTAGTTATCCAGGGAACATGCTGCTGGTTCGATTAAAGTCGTACCCACTTTTCCACCGCTTTCAGTTCAGCCTGAATTTCAGCTGAACGGGGATGTTGAAAGCATCTATTGGCTCCAGTGGATTCGCCCACCATGCGGTGTCAACCCACGGGGTTGTTGAAGCCGCTAGCGTTTCGTCACTTCAGTTACTTCGATGCTCGGTCGCGCAGAAAGACGCAGTTTTGCGCCATCCTTCCACCTCGACCGTAATGTGAATTGTCGCTCTCGAAGGCGATTGCGGTCAATGGCCTGCCTTCTGTGTAGGGGAAACCGAAGTCGGCGCGGTGAAGGCGACGGTTATCGTGGTGCCGACCTCGATCGGTTGCCCATCCAAGCGGTAAGGCTCGTACCGCCACTGCTTAAGCGCCTGAATAGCAGCTTCTGCCAGGATGGGATTGCCATTCAAGCGGGCAATTCCCTCCACTTTCCCGGACTTGGTAATCCTCGCCGATAGAACCACTTCGCCCTGCCAGCTCATGCCGCTGGCTTCGGCGGGATATTTGGGATTTACACGCTTGACGAGTTGTCCGCCAGTGAGCACGGGCTTGATTCCGCCGGGATCCAGGCTGATGGAGGTCATGGCGGAAGTCTGCGCCGGTCCCGCCTCGGCGGAAAATCTCGGTGTGCTCGCGCCTGGAGACACCTCTGGAAGTTGAACGACCTGGCTGATCGTGGGGACTGCTTCTGGCGCGGCTTCGATCGTCTCGGCGGGGGCGCTGTTTTTGCGACCCAGATCCGCCGCTCCACTCTTTGGCGGATTCGAATGCACAGCAGCCACAGGCCCGCTCGTTTCCGCGATCGCACGCGGCGTTTGCGGCGTGTGTGAAACTGCGGGAGCGGGCGTATCGATAATGGACGACGTCGGCGTGCCGCCGCCCTGAAAGAGCCCCCAAAGAATTCCTGCCAGCAACGCCAGCAGAATTGCGGCTAACGCCAAGAGCAATGCGCGCGAAATGTATGGTTCATCTTCGCCCTGCTCCTGCTGCAACACGGTCGCGGGCAGAACCGGGGGTTCTGCCAACCGGATGGCAGGCGAAACTTGCGCAGAGGAAGCGCTCGGAACGACCGGCTGGTCAGTAGCGGCAGCTTCCGTCTCGACCGGTATCGTTAGTAGCTCAGTGGCAGGCGAGGGAGCAGGCATCAGGCCGATCGGTTCATCACTATGATCGAGTCCCAGCGCCGCATTGTTGAAGTCCAGTGGCGGTTGCTCATGGCTGGAGCCGAACATTGATAAAAACAGACCATCGAACTCGCTCCCGCCCGGCGGAGTCTCGTGGGTCTCAAATTCCGCGGCGTCAGGAACCGGCTCGGGATTATCGATTCCATCCAGAATCCCGTCCAGCGCGGCCATCTTGCCGTAGGTTTGCTGCGGCACAGCTTGTGCCGCGGACTTGTTGCGCTCATGGAGTTCACGGTATTCGCCAAAGGCAAGCTTCTCCACCAGGTCTGCCAGAGCAGTCAGCAATTCGACATCCGCTGCAGAAAACGCCCTTGGGCGCTGCGCGAGCACTTCCAGCACTCCTAGTACTTGTCCCTTGGTGCGTACCGGAACAATCGCGCACGAGCGCATGTTAATTACGCGGCAGACGGCGCGGTTGACCCGCGGATCGCTCTCGGTGTCTTCGCACTGCACGATCTTGTGCGTGCGGATGCACTCTCCGGTGAGTCCGGCATTGGGATTGATTCGCACCCCGAGGTCCGGCGCCAGTCCGGTGCTCTGGCAACAGACCATCTCATCGGGGGAGCCCAGAGCAATGGCGCTGCCGCTTGCGCCGGGCAGAGCTGCCAGACGCTGAACGATAAGCTTCAGGCTGGCGTCGAGGGCTAAGTGTTCTGTTCGTATGCGCTGTTCGATCTGATGTACGGCGTTGCGTGTAGCTTCCGAGTACACCACGGGAGAGCCGGTGGCGGCGCGTGGTGTATCCATCAGGTCGGGGAGTGAGTTCAGCCAGCGTTTGAATCTATCAGCATTGCTATTCTTGACCCTAGCCAGCCGGATTCCGACCCTGCCCTCATGATCGGACCAGGCCACCACGCCGGCAGCACTTACTCTGACGTCCTCGGGCAGGAGGACGTTCAGGTCGACGATGGCGCCAGATTGAAATTGATGGCGTGTCTGAATTCCCAAGCCGGCTGGGCTGGCGTCCAGGATCATTCCCGATCCGGCCGCGCCCATATCGATTCCGACCAGGTTTCGCTCAATGGCGGATTTTCGCCGCGTGAGGCGGCGGTCGCGCAGCGGAGCGCTTTCTTGTAACGACACTGCGGCGAAGTCAGCCATCATTCCACCGGTCCGGGCCTGTGAAACAGCTTGGGGGAAGGGAACATCGTTGCTTCGGGCATTCAAGGAAACTGTTTGGGGGCGGTCTTTGCTGCAGGAGGTTGCCGTTCCCCCGCGGACTTGCCGTCTTCAGAACTGCCAGCCGAAATCTCCACAGCGCCATCGTTGGAGTCTTCCAACAGAAGTGCCGCCAGCCTCAATGCGTCGATCTCCCTTTGCAGTTGCTCCATCTGGAGCTCTTTCTGCTTAAGAACGTTGTAGACGTCTTGCACTACACTCATCGGCTGCTCGTTCAATGGGCGCGCTCCAGGCCATACACTCGCGGTTGTGCGCTCGGAAGACTTGCACATCCAGCGCTGCTGGCAATCCAGGTATGACTCCGGTTGGGAACAACTCTAACCAAAACAACCGGGCGGGGGAAGCAGGAAAATGACCACTGCAGTAATCAGCGAAAGACTTACGGAAGTAATAGCTTGCACACCAGAGGTGCAGGTGGGGACGATGCGGACCCGCTGGTTAGAAAGGAAGGTCAGAACTGCACATCCCTAGGCGGACTGCGTCCTCCTCCTGATGACAGGAGAAAACGTTTTCCTCGTGGTGACAGGATAAATTGTTGTTTTTTGCGTGCGAGTTGTCACCAGCTCAACTCAGTTTGCCAGTCGCGGCAAGTTGTCCGTACCAGCGTCCGGAATCCTTGATGGTGCGCTTCTGTGTGCGGAAATCGACATAGGTCAGGCCAAAGCGCTGCGAATATCCTTCTGCCCACTCGAAATTGTCCAACAGACTCCAGGCGTGGTATCCGCGGATGTTGGCGCCGTCTTTGATGGCTCGCGCCACAGCGCCCACATACCCGCGGTAGAAGTTGGTTCGCCGCTGATCCGGCACGCGCCCGTGTTCATCGGGTGTGTCGCCGTAGGAGCAACCGTTCTCCGTGATCTCAATTACCGGCTTGCCGTAATCGTTCGACATCCGCATCAGCAGTTTGTAGAAGCTGTCTGGCCAGACTTCCCAGCCGAATTCGGAGTGGGGGCCTTGTTCCCCATTTTCACCCTTGATGTGCAGGGTCTCCCATCCCTCGGCGTCAGCAACCAGCTGCCGGTCGTAGTAGTTGATTCCCAGAAAGTCCAGCGGCACCTTGGCAATTTCCATGTCTCCCGGCTTAATCCCGAGTGCTTCTGGCGGAATCCGATCCACCAAAAGCCTGGGATATTCACCCTTCATAGGAGGATCGACGAACCACTGGTTGCGGAAAGCGTTATAGCGCTCGGCCGCTGCTTTGTCTGCTGCTGACGAAGTTTTCGGCTCGCCGTGACTGGTGTTGCATGCCGCTCCTACTTTGGCATCGGAATGCGCCGCCTTAACGGCACGAAACGCCTGTCCTTGCGCCAGATTCACGGTGTGGGTAGCGTGCAGAAAGTCAGCCGGGTTGGCTCGTCCCGGCGCGTGCGTGCCGGCGTGATAACCCAACAATGTGAAGATCCAGGGCTCGTTGAAGATCGCCCACGTCTTGATGCGGTCGCCAAACGCCTTCGCAGTAATCGAGCAATAATCGGCGAAGTATCCCACCAGGTCGCGGTTCGGCCATCCGCCTTTGTCTTCCAGCGCCTGCGGCAAATCCCAGTGATAGAGCGTCGGCAGCGGGCGCAGCTTGGCTTCGAGCGCCGAATCTACCAGGCGGCTGTAATAGTCGAGTCCTTTCTGATTCACAGGGCCGGTACCCGTAGGCTGAATGCGTGGCCAGGCGATCGAGAAACGATAGCTGTTGAGGTTCAGCGCCCTCATCAATGCGATGTCTTCTTTATAGCGATGGTACGAATCGCACGCGACATCGCCTGTGGCAGCACCTTTGATCTTGCCCACGGTGTGCGAGAAGCGATCCCAGATCGATTCCCCTTTGCCATCCTCCTTCCAGGCGCCTTCAATCTGGTAGGACGCAGTCGCCACGCCCCAATAAAAGTCTCTTGGAAACTGAAACGGCTCGGGTGGAGCGCCGGGAGTCGCATCGTAAGCCAGCGGCGATGACGAGCGAGACTGAGCTGTTAGAAGCGAGCGGGGAAGCAGTGTGGATGCGGCGACTCCGAGAGTGGTCTGAAGGAAACTCCGGCGGTTCATTCCGGATGGCATGGCGGGCTCCTTTGTGATGGTTCCGGAAACGGCTTGCGGCGGGGTGACTATTTAGCACAAACGGGCCGGGGTTGTCGCGAAAAGGATAGGCGCCCTTCTACGATGAAGGCCTGACCCTAGAGTCTTATGCCGCGGCCGCCTATCCCTTCTCCGCGCATCCGGTTCTGATGCCTTGAATGAAATCCGTATAAGCGGGTTCGTTTCCCGAGGCCCGGAGATCGGCCGCAATCTGCCCGCGGTGATAGGCGCTGTGCATGATGGTGTGCATCATGATGTCTTCGACCAGGCTTTTATATGCCTCGCCCTTGGAATTGACATAGGCCACCTTGCGTTCCAGGTCCGAAGCGGAGAGTCCAGCCAAATATTCCTGCCATTGGCGGGCGACGACATCAAAATACCTGCGGCACTCCTCCAGAGACATCTCCGGCCAGACCGCGACTTTTCCCTGATCCAGAATCCGCCACAGCCACAGTTGCTCCACCGCTACAATGTGCGCCATCCAGCGGAGAGAACGGGCGGTAGGTTGCGCCGGCGGGCGCAGCGAGGTGAAGACTTCGTGGTTCGCCCAGCGATCGTAGGAGAAAAGCCGAAGCATGTACGCGAGCAAGTCCATCTAATTACCTCTCGAACGAATGAAGAATAATGCGCAGGCACTTGTTGCTGATCTGTATCATGCCAAACGGGTCGCGCGCACCACTTACAATAAAGCACCCGCAAGCCGTGCGCTGGAAAACAGGAGCTCTCGATGAATATAGCCAAAGACGTCACCGAGTTGATCGGCCGTACCCCGCTGGTCTATCTCAATAAGGTCACGGCCGGTTGCCGTGCCACCGTTGCTGCCAAGCTCGAAGGCTTCAACCCTTGCGCCAGCGTGAAAGACCGCATCGGCGTAAGCATGATCGACGAGGCCGAACGCGCCGGTGTAATCAAGCCGGGCAAGACCGTAATCATCGAGCCCACCAGCGGCAATACCGGAATCGGCCTGGCCTTCGTGGCGGCAGTGCGCGGCTATCGGCTAATCCTGACGATGCCCGACAGCATGAGCCAAGAGCGTCGGGTGCTCCTGATGGCGTTTGGGGCGGAACTCGTGCTCACACCCGGACCCAAAGGCATGAAGGGCGCCATCGCCAAGGCGCAGGAGATCCTGGCTCAGACACCAAATGGCTTTATGCCGCAGCAATTCGCCAATCCCGCGAATCCGAAGATTCATTTCGAGACCACTGGCCCGGAAATCTGGCGGGATACGGACGGCAAAGTCGACATCCTCATCTCGGGTGTGGGAACCGGAGGTACGCTAACCGGCGTGACCGAATACATTCGTCCGAAGAAGCCCAGCTTCAAAGTCGTGGCCGTGGAGCCGAAGGATAGCCCAGTGTTATCTGGTGGCCAGCCCAGCCCGCACAAGATTCAAGGAATCGGCGCCGGGTTCATTCCTGAAATCCTGCGCACAGACTTCATTGACGAAGTCATTACCGTCTCTAGTGAGGATGCGCTGGAGATGGCGCGGCGGCTGCCAAAGGAAGAAGGCTTGCTGGTGGGCATCTCTTGCGGCGCTGCCACCGTAGCCGCAGTGGAGGTCGCCCGCCGCGAGGAGAACGCGGGCAAGCTCATCGTGGTGGTGCTGCCGGATTTCGGCGAGCGCTACCTGACCAGCATCCTATTCGATGCCCTGCGCGTCGAAGCGCAACAATTGGAGACGGCAGCGGTGGCTGTCTGACTGGCTCTTAAACGGGCCCGGTCGCAGTTCAGACCGGCACGACTGCACGTGCAGGTCCTTTCGGGCTCATTTGGCTTGTAGCTACGGCGTTCGGCTCACCTGCCGCTCGCCTTCGCTCCGCTTTGGCCTACCTCAACAAACGAGAAGTGGGTCGAGACGTTCTCATATTGCTTGGCATCGTCCTCGACGTAGGGATAAACAAAGTAATTTCGCGGATCGCCTGCCTGCGGCGGATTCAGCACCAGGTCGCGGCCCATGCTGAACGCCACCCGATTATCGTCGTGAGCGCCAAAAAAATATTCTGCTTTGTCCTTGTTCTTCCAAGCTTCGGATATATCGACCGGAATCCAGCCTTTGCCCGCGAGATAGAAGTCCGACCAGCAGTGATAGCCGGTGATTTCGCCTTCGGTTTTTCCAACCGGGATACTAAAGCCCATCTCGAAGCGCGCGGGAATCCCCTGCGAGCGCGCCATGGACATGAACAGAGAATGGAAGTCGGTGCAGTTGCCACGCTTGGAATCGCAAGCCCACAGCGTGTCGCCGCGGCCCCACCCGGTGCCGGTCTTGTCGTAGCGCATGGTCGCCAGGACGTAGTCGTATAGCGCTCGCGTCTTCTGAAGGTCGCCGCTACGTCCTTCGACCTGCTTAGCCGCAATCTCTGCGGGAAGCCCGGTGGTAGGCACCAGCTTGTCAGCATTCAAATAGGGCGCCAGCTTGGGGTCGCGCAACGATGCTTCCCGCAGCATTGCACCGGAAGTTGATCCTGGGCTTGACTTCTCCTCCGAAGCGGCCCGCTCCGCATCCGTCAGGCCTATGCGCTCGCGCCGCACGACGTCGTATACGACGGAGAATCTGTATTCCGGCTTGTCCGCTTTGTTGGTGGAAGCAAAGTACACCCAGTTGCCATACTTCTGCTCACGAGCCTTGGTCAACGGAAGATCACCGGTTGCAGAAACCACCCGCACATCCTGCCACTCATCGGAGTGGGCCATAGGGAACCAGATCCTGAGCGGCTTGCCGGGATCGGGCGACTTTACGGAGAACTCGTAGCGAAATGTGAAGTGACGCGAATTTTGTGCCTGCGCCAGGGTCGCACAGGCAAGCAGACTGGCCAACCACAGTGCTCGACGGAACATAATCTTCTCCTGAATTGCCTAAGGAAGCCTGCATTAGAGATTGAGGGAACGGGACGGCCGACCGGCGTTGGGAAAAGCTAGCTTCAGGTGAAGCCACGCTTCATCGAGTAGCGGGCGCGAGTGCGATCGGAGAAACGCACGGGGATAAGGATGCACCAATGGCTAATGGAATACAAGAATTCTGAGGAATTTCCCATATCCTAGCCTTCGCCAAAAGCGGGCGGAAGGGTGAGCCAGCTGCCCGTTGTGACGCACACGGCCCAGTCAAGCAATGAAAAGAAGAAAAGCGGTTGCCCCGCCCCTCCGGCGTCTTTTGGCGGAGGCTGGGAGTCGTGGCCTTTCACCAAAACTAACTGACTCCTTCCGCCCCCCTCCGAATCTATAATGGTGATTGTGTTTCCGACCGCCGGGGCCTTCCGGCATACCCATGGCTCAGGCGGCGGTGCCCGGACATTAGAGCGATAAACTCGCGACCTGGGCCGAGGGTGCAGGTGGAAACGCCGGCGCCTCCCGTTTGGAAAGGAAACCGCCTTCCGGTGCTTCCGTAGCGCGCCTTGGCGCACTCCTTTCCAAACGAACTCCGAGCTCGAGAGACCCGTGGAACGCCTCTACGACAAATTCGGGCGCCAGATTACCGATCTGCGAATCGCCATCACCGATCGCTGTAATTACAAGTGTGTTTATTGCCGTACCGGCAATAATGGCGCGCAATTTTCCGAGCTCCCGTTCTCCGATTATTTCCGCATCGCTCATGTCCTGGTCAGCCTGGGGATCGAGAAGGTCCGTATTACCGGTGGCGAGCCGCTGCTGCGGAAAGGCGTAGTGGACTTCATCCGTGATCTGTCCCAGCTGCGATCGCTGGACGGAAACCGGCTCGACCTGGCCATCACCACCAACGGGCACCTTTTGGCAGAAATGGCTGCACCGCTGAAAGATGCAGGCCTCGGCCGCGTCACCGTCAGCATGGACGCCGTCGATCCCGAGAAGTTCGCCCGCATCACCCGCGTGCCCCACAGCTACCATGCGGTGCTTGCGGGAGTCCGCGCAGCGCAGCGCGCGGGGCTGGATCCGGTGAAGGTGAATTGCGTGCTCCTGCGCGGCTTCAACGAAGACCAGATCGTTCCCTTCGCCAAGTTCGCGCGCGACGAAGGCGTGATCCTGCGCTTCATTGAGTTCATGCCCCTGGAGGAAGACCGGGTTTGGTCTCCCGAGGTCGTGGTTGGGCTGGACGAGATCGTGGCGACGCTCGCGAGCTTTCGTCCTATCCGCGAAATTCCGCACGGCAGAAGCGAAACTGCCCGGCGCTATGTATTCGACGACGGCGCCGGCGAGATTGGAATCATCGCTCCTGTGACCCATCCCTTCTGCGGCCATTGCAGCCGCATCCGCCTGACTTCCGACGGCAAGATTCGCACCTGTTTGTTCTCAGTTTTTGAGCATGATGTCGTGCAGTTGATTCGTCGGGGAGCAAGCGACGGTGACCTGAGAGCATTTCTGCAAAGAGTGGTGATGAAGAAAGAGGAGCGTCATCACATCGGCGAGCCAGACTTCGTTCCTGCCTCACGGACCATGGTGCACATCGGCGGGTAACTGAGGGTGCCCCACTCTAGCCGTTCTTTGGCTAGGGTGGGGTAGTTGCGTAGGCTCGTGCTAACGCGGCGCTGCTTCCAGTCGCTTGTTGATCTCGTCCCAGTTCACCACGTTCCACCACGCCTTCAGATACTCTGCGCGGCGGTTCTGGTATTTCAGATAGTAGGCGTGTTCCCAGACATCATTGCCCATGATGGGATAGGCGCCATCCATCAGCGGGCTGTCCTGGTTCGCGGTGCTGATAATGTCGTACTTGCCGCCCTTCACCACCAGCCACGCCCAGCCGCTGCCAAAGCGCTTTACGCCGGCATCGTTGAACTTCTCCTTGAAAGCGTCGAAGCCGCCGAGATCTTTGATCACGTCAGCGATTTTGCCGGTGGGATTGTCGCCGCCCTGCGGCTTCATGATCTTCCAGAACATGCTGTGGTTCAGGTGACCACCGGCATTGTTACGCAGAGCCGTACGCACATCCTCGGGAATGCTGTTGATGTTCTTCAGGATGTCCTCCGCCGACTTCTTCCCGAGGTCAGCATGCTTGGCGATCGCCGCGTTGGCGTTGTCGACGTAAGCCTGGTGGTGCTTGTCGTGGTGCAGGTGCATGGTTTGTTCGTCTATGTAGGGTTCGAGCGCGTTGTAGGCATAAGGCAGGGGGGGAACTTCCAGTGCCATCTCTTCCTCCAGGATGTGAAGTCAACCAGTGTTTTTGATAATGACCCGATACGGATTAGTCGTTTGCCGATGCAACGGTTGTGAGATGCAAACCGGGGGAACGCGATGCAAAAAAGACCGCCGGCACATCTGTGTAGGTGCACTCCGCAGTCCAAGGTGCACGAGTGTAAATGCGCAAGCCTTCAGAAGGCAAAGAATGACCCGAGTCATGCAGTGATAGCATTATCGATTCATGCGAGCAGCATGCTGGTCTCTAGCTTTGGTGTGTGCCTTAGCACGTCCTGGCTTTTCAGCAATTCGCCCGAAGTTCATTCTCGACTACTCATCCTGGCACGCGACCCACATTGTTCTGGTCACTACCACACCCGCTGATAATGTTTTTGAGGTCATTGAGTCGTGGAAAGGCGATTTGAGGGTTGGAGAACAGCTGCTTGTTCCGGAACTGCAGCCGGCACGTAATGCTCTTCCGATTTCCCGATATCCAAAATCGTGGCCCGGTGGTGTTGGCGTCTCCGAGATGATCCCGAGGCAGCCCCCAGGCTCACGCATGATTCTTTTTCTGAAGACCGCCGCAGGTGAACAGGCTAATGCCGACGGAACGGCTAGGGCGGAGTGGAAATCCCCCGACATCATAGGCGATATCAAAGCCTCAGTTGTATGGATTGATGGCGACCATCTTTATAGATTCACTCAACCAATAAACCCTGGGCCCAGCGTTCTTTCCGAGTTGCCGGGCTCCGAGGCAACAATACGGAAGCGAGTCGAAGAAATCGCAGCTATTCAGGAAGACATGAAGGCAGCCCTCTCCTTTAAAGATGGCAGTGAGCGCGCGGGCAGGCTGAAACCCTATGTGAATTCACAAATATTGCCTGTGCAGCAGTTCGCGCTCGAGCAACTGGGCCAATCCGGGCCTGCTGCAGTAAGTGCAATTCGCGAGATGTTAGACGATCCTGCTTACGCCGACGAAGCCTCTGAGTTAGTCAAAGCGCTTGTCCTGGCAGGAGGTCGCACGGTTGGCGAGGAATTAAACCGTCGTCTTCGACAGGACTTGGCATTCTGGAAATCTACAGGCCCTTCCCTCTCGCAAGGTTGGTGGAATGAAGATGCGAGAATTCACGCACCACTGCGTGAGCGCTACTCACAAACGTATCAGCTCATTTTGGGCCTCCAGGAGACTCGCTACCCGCCAGCGCTGGAAACGGCAACAGAGCTCCGTGATTTTTGGCGATCTCTTCCCCAATTGAACGATCCTAGCGGTCTCAATGAGATCGCAGACGAATGCAACAAGCTAATACAGCGGCTACGCTCCGACCGCGATCAGCACCAGCCTTGGGAGTTCGGCTACTCCCGATCCGCTCTTCTATCCGCGCGCACTACGGCTTGAGCACTGCCCCCCGATACACCCGCCCAGATCGCGTACAGCGTGAAGTCCTGAACTCCGCTGCCTACTGTGGCACGCACCAGCGCCTTCACCCTTCCATGCTGCTGCGGATAAGATGCCGTGTAGGTTGCGATGCCGTTGGCATCGGCGCTTGCAACCGCGTCCGTGCTGGCCAAAATTGAGATCTTGGGGTGACGCCGCACGATCAGTTCGCCGAGGGTACGAGGTTCGCGCCCGTCATCCATTCGTTGCACATCGACGCGGAACTTCACCACCGTTCCTGCGACTGGATTGGGGGGAGACGATGTGTCGGTGACCTGTACGGCGACTGGCAGAAAGTTGTCTCCCAGCAGGATGGTCTGCCCGTCGCCACTCACTTTCTGGAGTTGCAGCGCCGAGACGGCAACGGGATGAACTGTGAAATTGCGACAGGGAGCGTCGTTGGGTCCAACACAGGCACTGATGATCACATCACTGGCCAATTGACTGACGGTGACCTGCGTGCTTGCAGTTCCATCAGCTCCAGTCACCGCACTGGCGGCGGCAAGCGAGGCCGATCCCACCATCACGGCAAAGTCCACTGTCTTTCCGCTTGCCGGGTTGCCATTGGAAACCACGACCGCCGACAGGGTGAGCGTGGCGCCCGCATCCTTTGCTACCCAGGCCGTCGGCGCGGGAAGGGAAATATCCAGGCTCGACGCGATGCCATTTACCGTCGTGGAGACCGAGTTTCCCCCGGTCAGTGATGCCGTAATGATCGAAGCTCCTACCGCCTTGACGATCACGTGCACCGCGGTTTCGCCATTCGCGTCGGTCGTCATCAGGCACGAAGCCAGGCCGCACTCGACGAAACTCAAGGCCCCGGCCGCTCCCACAAACAGGACTTGCGCCCCAGAAATCGGCGTTACCCCATCCTGCTCGGTCACGCGCACCCGAATGGGATTCGGCGCCTGCGTTCCCACCGGAACCTGGGGATTCGATCCCGATACGAGGATGAGCTTGCCACCTGCCGCACCATAAAGCAGCGCACCATTCATATCCGCGATCGCGCCCGTAGCCGGATCCTGCAACTCGATCGTCTGCGCGCCATCAGAGGCAGAGGGCGCTTCGGCGACGATTTGGTCCGCGGCCACGCTCACGATTTTCGCGTTCACGCCCGCGATTTTCAGGACTGTATTGGCAGCGAATCCAATGCCGTGAATCGACACCACTGTCCCGCCGGCAGTACTGGCCCGCGCCGGCGTCACGCTCTCGCCATATAGCAGCCGGGCCTGGTAGTGAAAGTCCGGACGGCCATCCCCGCGATAGTCGGCAATCCCGATTTTGTAGTTACCCTCACCCAGGAATTCAGCCTCGATTTTCGAGGTGCCGGTCTTCGTCGTGTTGAAGTAGTTCTCCCAGGCTGCGGGTGCCGAACCCTCGTCGCTGCCCGGCGGCCACACTCCCAGCACGGGAAGCAATTTCGCGGTCGTTGGCGCTCCTTGCTCATCGAGAGCCGTGATCAGCAGCGTGAAGGAGTAATTGGGATGTCCGAGGATCGAGTAATAGTGCACGTCTCCATAAGGAGAGATGATCCCGGTCCAGTCTCCACTGGCGGGCGCTGGATATGGCTGCGCGAAGGTATGCGGTTGATGATCATCCTGAGGCTGGTTTGCCGAGCCCTGCATGATGATGTCTTGCTGCACATCGCCGCCGCGGTTGACGGTTACGCTGATGGGAATCGTGGAACCCGATGGGGAGACGCCAACGGTGGTGTAAGGCCCCACCGCCACACTGTCCGTGTATAGAGGATTGATCGCTTCCACCGTGAGCTGAAAATTCGCGGTGCTCGCGCCATCGGGCAATTCCAGGCCGGAGAGATCGTAAAATCCCTCGAGCGCGAGGTCGTTCGAACCGAAGCGGTCCAGTCGGTCGCCGTTGGCAGTCAGAAATCCGGTCACCGGATTTCCCACGTTACCGCGATAAAGAAATCCGGAGACCGACGAAGCCGCATATTTACGCGAAGGCAGTCCGGTCGCGGGATCGACCCTGCGCGCCACCACATTCACGCCTTCCATCCCTTGGCCGGGAGCGCCGTTCCACGGCGGAAAGCGAACCACGCCATGAATGCGAGCGGTGTTCTCATGAAACAGTGTTTTTCCCGCTGGGAGGCTCGCGATGTTGGCCGTGGTTACGGGATAGAGACGCGATAGCGCTGCGAGATCATCCTGGTGGGGCTCATCGGCGTTGGCATTGCAGCTGAACCCCTGATCGCAAATCCAGAACCAGCCCATGGGGTGCATCAGGGGAAAGCCGGCATAGTCGTCGGCTCGCGGTGGAGGGCTTCCTGCCCCCACATTGTCGTTTAGCTGCGACCAGCCCAGCCCCAGGATCTGCCCCAGCACGCGCACCAGTTTGTAGTGCAGCGGCGCGATTGCAGATGAGCCTCCAGCGCAGTTTCCGTTGATCACCACCAGGGCATGGCCGACATGTGCGTCAGTGGTGAAACGATCCACACCGCCATAAACCGAATTCGACGTGCACATTTCTGGCGCGCCGGCACCTGCGCCCAGCAGCGCATTGGTGACACTTCCATCGCGGTCATAGATGATGGCCAACGGTTTGTTCGAATTCGACTGAACGTCGGCCGGCACGATGATCTGACCGCTGTTGTTGATCACATTCGAGCCGTTAACGTCCTCATCCAACTGGCCGCCACGAGTCGCTGTTAAAGCCACCGTTGGAATCGCTGTCCACTTGGAAAACGCATAGGCGACCAGCGCGTCGGCATCAGCCTCCTTGAGATATGCGCTCAAATCGCCGCGATCGGTGTAGTAAGTAACGGTTTCTCCTGTCCAGAGGATCGGAGTCCCTGCCACGCCCGGCTGGAACCAGCTCACGCCCGCTACATTTGCGGGCCCGCCGGCTTCAAGAAAGTCGGGGAAGAACAAGAAGAAGAGAAGCAGTAACAGAAACCCTGCGCCCAGGCGCCAGCGGCTCCCTAGAGCGCAGCCCTCACTCGCGGATGAAATCCCCCACCCACCACATGGCTTCATTTTTCAGCCGCCGCTGGGGCTTTCCGCAGGAGTTGGCGCGCATCTATGGAGCCCGCACCGCTGGCGCCTGCCGGGCCGTCGCCCGGCGCTAGCGACCTCGTCACCGCATCGAAACCACTCGCCGAATCCGATCTATTGAACCTCTCTCCTTTTCCCATCCAGCATGTTTCCGCCTGCACATTTTCGACCGCCGCCCAGGTCCGGATTTCCATGGACCGGAACCGCCCAGCCAGCCCCACTTCTGCTTTGCTGTCCAGGGCGGTCCCGGATTTACTACAAGGGCCGGGTACATCTGGCACGGTCCACAGCACAGGAGGAATCAGTTTGCGCCAGTATCGAAATACAGCCATTTTTCCGAAAACCACGCAACGCAGATGAGTCGCGATTTTAGGGACGCGTTGGAAGAGGCTCAGTGAACGAACGCACAAATGGAGGGAATTTCGATCAGCAGTGTTCCCGCACTGAACTGTTCTGCAATCCGATCACCAGCGTGCTACTGGTTTTCCGCGATCCTGCCGAAGATTGAGAAACGGGGCGCCGGTCAGCAGAATCACTTCAGCCGACAGTGCACAGGTCGAGCGCTTACTGGGGTAACGTTCTATTGATGTGGAGGCCTTTGTCGTCGTCCGTCTGCAGGAAGGCGAAGCCTTGTGACCCGAAGCATGCCATATGTCCAGGATACGTCCGCGGGTCCTCATTGGGGATGGTGGCAATTGACCGTCCCTGGTAGTCAACGACTTGGATCACGCCTTGGTTCATACCCTTCTGAAGAAAAGCGATGGCCAACCTTCCCGATAGGGATTGCAACCTTTCCGCCGTGAGCCCGGAGCTGGGTGCCTCGACACTCAGCTTTCGCAGAACTTGGCCTGTAGAAGAAATCACATAAATCAATGCTGTAGAACCCGCCCTCAAGAGGTATGCGTTCCCATCGGAACCCAGAACCACATCACCACGAACCACGAAGAGGTTGCCGAAGACCATGTAGTCAGGCCTGAAGCCAGGTTCGCCCGCTTCCGCCCTCTTCCTGGCGTCCTCGTCCTCGGGCTCGTAGATGGTCTTAATGGGCTTTCCACTCGCGTCAAAAACAGCGGTGTAAGGAGTCCGATTGTGCGGCCCATGTATGCCGCTGACCAGAAACTCACCCGTTTTGAAAACTGCAATCTGGTAGGGGACGAAGTGATCGGTTTCAAGTCTCACCACCTTTGGTGGAGATGAACCCTCGGAAAATGAAACGACGTAAACGGGCGGGTCGCCGTGGCCCACACCGAAAATTCCTCCATTGTGCGTAACAAAAAAGTCCATGAGTCCCAGGCGTGGAGAAACACCTGTAACACTGAACGAACCTGCTATCGTTCCATCTGGCCTGAGTTTTCGAATTGGCAGAGTTAAATAGTCCTGGTGTTTTTCTGAAGCTTCCGCATCGATCAGACGAAGATAAATATCTTCTTCGCCGTCGCACTTGGCCCTGCCGAACAGCGCGCCCCTAAGGGGAACCCTGACGCTGGATGTAATTCGGAAATCGCGGCTACCGTCTGCGGAGGGCGAAGTCGGCCCCATGCTGGACTTGTCGTTTTGTGCCTGGCCAATGAATGGAAGAGCGCAAAACCCAATGAGAAACAACTCCCAGATCTTCATGGCGGTGCCCTTCTGTTTCCCGGTGCGACAATGGAACACCAAGCATTTGCGATGTGCAAGAGAATCTGAGTTTTGTTACGAAATCCGGAGTCTGCTAAGGCGTGCTACTGGTTTTCCGCGATCCTGCCCACTGCTGACAGCCGGGCTCCGGTCAGCAGAATCAACCCCGCCAGAAAAGCCCAGAAAATCAGCGTCACGGAAATCGAGAAGGGGCCATAGATCTCCTGGAAGTTGAGCCGGGGCAGCGAGAGGACGTAAGCGTATTTCGCCAGTTCCAGCAGCAAACCGGCAATTACGGCCGCGGGCATAACCGCGCGAGCCGGGACTTTTCCGTTAGGCAGCAGCCAATAGATAAGGAAGAAAATCGCAATGCTGGCGATCACCGCGCACACTTTCATGACTACGTAGCCCACGGTGCGCGAGAACAGATTGACGTCACCAAGAAACAGATAGCGCAGCCAGACCTGGTTGGTAGCGGTGGCGGCGATGGAGAGCAGCGCCAGGCAGCCGGAACAAAAGGCGAGCCCGAGCGCCATTACCTGATTTCCCAGGTAGGATCGGTTCTTGCGAAAATCCCATACCCGGTTCAGCGCCACTTCCAATGGCAGAAAAACTCCAGTGGAGGTGAACAGCAGGATGAACAGCGAAAACACCTGCACGTTGCTTCGCGCATTCGCCAGTGCCTTTACGTTGCGGATCACAAAATCCTGGCCGGTAGGCACGTAATCTCGCAGCAGGTTAATGATCACGTCCACCATCGCCTGCGAGTGAAACACCCTGCGGCTGACGGTCAGCATCAGTACGACAAACGGGAAAAAGGAAAGTATGGCGTTGCAGGCGACGGAAAATGCGAACGTGTGCACATCGGTTTGGGCAAGATAGGTTAGCAGCGGCCAGGCTTGCCGCCGCAAGCCGTACAGCACGGCATGCATCCAGGAGCGATGGATCACCACCGGCTTGCCCGTAACCGGGCTCACTGCACCGCGCACTGGGGCAACGCCTCTTCCTGGTGGAGAAGGTTTGGCGGTGCCCGAACCTTCGACTACTGAAGCCATGATGAAACTCTAGCAGAGCCCGGCAGGCGTGTCCGATGACCTTCGGTCAGGGCAAGCGGGACCCCTCGGTACAGCGTACAATAATGGCTTTCATTCCTGCAGCTGGAGAACTTAGATGCGTAGATCCGCCTTCATATCTGCTTCTCTGCTTCTTTCTATTCTCGCGCTTGGAGCATCCCGGCCCAGCGTCAAAAAGCCAGTCGATTCTGCGCAATCGCTCCCTGCCTCGGCGCAAGCAGCGATGAAGCTGATCAATCCGGAGCGCATCCGTGCTCACGTGAAGTTTCTTTCCAGCGATTTGCTCGAGGGACGCGGTACCGGCCAGCGCGGCGGAGACATCGCCGCCGACTACATCGCGACGGAATTTGCCCTGTTCGGTCTGAAACCAGCGGGAGATAACGGAACCTACTTCCAGAAAGTACCCATGGTCGGCATCGCCACTGAACCGACCAGCACCGTGACCCTGACTCCCGGCGGCGGCAAGCCCGTAGCCCTCCGCCAGGGCGATGACATCGTCGCCATGGATGAAACCCAGAACACCGCTTCCAAAATTGATTCCGACCTAGTGTTCGTTGGCTATGGCATCGAGGCGCCGGAGTACAACTGGAACGACTTCAAGGACGTGAGCGTAGCCGGCAAAGTGCTGCTCGTGCTGGTCAATGAGCCTCCTTCCGACGATCCCAACTTCTTCAAAGGCAAGGCACTCACCTACTACGGCCGCTGGACCTACAAGTACGAGGAAGCTGCGCGCAAAGGCGCGGTGGGCGCGATCATCATCCACAAAACCGACATGGCCAGCTATGGCTGGGACGTAGTAAGAAACTCCTGGGGAGGTGAGCGCTCCTATCTGCGCTCCGACAGCGATCCCAAGCTGAAGCTTGCGGCCTGGATGCAACTGGATGTCACCAGGAATCTTCTGTCCTCAGTCGGAAAGGACCTGGACACGTTGATCGAGCAAGCCCGCTCGCGCGATTTCCGCCCCGTCCCCCTGCCGGTTCGTGTGGAGTCCAACATCACCAGCAAGATTCGCCCATTTGAATCCAGCAACGTGGTCGCGATGCTCCCCGGCTCCGATCCGAAGTTCAAGCAGCAGGCCGTGATCTACAGTGCCCATTACGATCATCTGGGAATCCATCCCGGCCAGCCCGGAGACAACATCTACAATGGCGCCATCGATAACGGTACCGGCTGCGGAATTCTCCTGGAACTGGCTCACGCCTTCGCCAGCGCTTCCCAGCCTCCAAAACGCTCCATCCTTTTTGCTGCTGTCACCGCCGAAGAGCAGGGTTTGCGCGGCTCTGAATTTCTGGGACGCAAGCCTCCTGTTCCGGCAGGTGACATTGCGCTGGGTCTGAACTTCGATGGGGTTGCGCCACGCGGCATTCCCGAGGACGTGGATGTCAGCGGCGCCGAGCGCACCACTTTTTATCCGGTAGTGAAAGCCACGGCAAAAGAGTTCGGCCTGGAAATCAAGCCCGACTCCAATCCCGGCGCAGGCCACTACTATCGCTCCGATCATTTCAGCTTCGCCCGCGTGGGTGTCCCCTCCTTCTCGATTAATGAAGGCATGAAGTTCAAAGGCCATCCCATCGACTATGGCTTCCAGTTGGAGAAGGATTACACCGATCGCGACTATCATCAGCCCAGCGACGAATACCACGCCGACTGGGACTTCACCGGCCTGGCTGAAATCACGCGCTTCGGCTTTGAACTGGGATGGAAGGCGGCTTCCGCTCCTGAACTGACTGCCTGGGTACCCGGCGACGAGTTTGACACAGCACGCAAAGCCAGCCTGAAGGCGATCGCCGAGGAACCGGACCGCACCAACGCAGGAGCGACCAAGTAAGTTCGTGTGGCGCGGACACTCCTGTCCGCGCCGGTTCTCCTCTGAGAGTGCCTGTACCTGAGGGTTTGCCTCCACTAGCACACTCCCACCCTGTCATCCTGAGGGAGGGCGCGGGTTACTGATCCGCGCCCGACTCGAAGTTGAGCTGTCTTGCGGGCGTGAGTCCGCCGCGGCCGGGAGCCCACTAGCGAAATCCCGAGCAGCTTAGCGGCGAGGGAGTTGTTTCCGGATTTTGGAATGATCGAGTCGCCAAACTGTGGGCGCCCCATGCTGAGCGCAGCGAACGGTGGCTGGCGATCATGTTCCGCAGTGCCAGCAATCTCCGCCCAGGCCGACCAGTTTACGGACCAGTTGCGAGCGCGGTCAAACGAATGGGGGGAGAGTATGTATGTGCTGCGTATATGTACACACCTCCGTTTTCGTATCTCTATCTTAGCCAGTATTCATGCGGCTCCGAGCGCCATGACATGCGTCGAAGCCGCGTCAAATGCGGCTCTGAGCGAGGCGCGGATATGGCCGTGGGGAACGGTAATGGGAGCGAAGAGTGGAAACGGTGAAACGGTAAGGGTTACGGAATCGGACACGGGAAGTGGGAGGTGAGATAGAAATATCGCGAGCGACAGCGGGAGGCGATTGGGGCTCTACGGGGTCCTGAAAATCCTTCCTCCCATCGGAGCCTCGGATCAACCCTTGGTCCTTTATCCCGTGGTGGTTCTCACTGGGAAACCGTTGGCTGGCCCGAGGCACGGACTACCAGTACGATCCCAAGGAGCAACAGAACTATCCCGAGAATCTTCAGCAACAACCACGGTTCAAAGTAATGTCCGTTCATTCCGATCTGCAACGGAAAACGAAAGATGTACGCTGCCAGTGCGATCGCGACTCCGATCATCCCTAGCACATATCCTGATGTCCTCATGACAATAATCCCCTCTTCAAATTTTGGCCGAACCGCAGAAAGGCAACGCTATGTTAGCCATCATGCGGACGGAGTGATCCGAGAACAACCAGCGTTGCTCCGTACGATCCGTACGATTCTACGCACGGTTGCTCAGGGCATAAACCCCTCGGCTCATTATGGCTCAGGGTGAGGACTTGCTATTCTCACAGTTAATGGACATCCCCCGGATAAACACAAGTACCTCTGTTGATCTGCATTGACCTAATTCTCATATCAACTACACCCGGCAGTACCCAATGGGTTGTGCTCAGCGTGGAATCGAGACCAATCGGGCACGCCCACTTTCCGCAACCAATTCTGATAAAAAGCTTATCCCAAACAGCTGACGGCCATTCCTCGCCTCCAGCGCATGTACACGTGTAGCCACAATGCGTCAAACTACTTCGCATATCGGCACAACTACACTGCTGTGTCGTAACCTGCTTAAAGGGGGCAATCAAGTTAGACAGCAACCTCAAGCTCATGAGAAACCCAGGATCAAGAGAAAACGTCGAGGATAGTGTCCCGCCCAGCACGCCGTTTCCAATCGGCACGCACACGCCGAAGTCGCATTGCATACTCCCCGGCAAGAGCACGTTCCAGATGTTCTGGCGTGGAATGCGAAATCCATTCGGTATCCCATTGGTCTCACCACTCAACGGCGGCTTACTGTTGCTAGCTGCAGATGGCGTCGGCCCCGCACTGCCAGTTCCATTTCCTCCACTTCCCGTGTTGCCGCTTGAGTTGTCGCCGCATAGACCGATGAACACGCAAAGTTGATACGCCTCGGCTGGCGTTGCTGCGCAGAATATCGGATCGGCCTGGCAGAACGCGTTAATCCATATGCTCGGTTGGGAACCATCAAGTCCCAGCGGATCGATAAAGGTGGTTGGATTATTCATCACGTACGAATATTGGTTCCAGCTCTGGGGATTACCGGGATTGGCGACTGCCTGAGCAGCCGGATCAGCGGTCAGCCAGCGGCCTTCGGTCGGCGAGTATTGCCGATTCCAGGTATGGCTGACGCTGCTGTCGCCATCGTTCGTTTCGGGATCGCTTTCCATTCCGGCAAAGTGGATGAGACTCGACTCGCCGCCCGTACAGGTCTGGCCGTCCCCGAACGGCGTATTCTGGCAGGACTCATACACTGCTCCTGTCCAATCTGCGCGTACCCGCTCGGTCCCAAGCCAGTCTAACTGGTTGAAGTAGGTGCCGGTACCGAAATACGTCCCTATGTGCCAGGCGCCTGCATAAAGCTCGCCCCGGTACATCGATCCGCCGGACGATACTCCGATCACTCTGCCCTGCTGATCGTAGGCGTAGTCATAGGTTGAGCCGTAAATCCTTTGAACTCGCCGATTGAAGGCATCGTAGAAGTACCTGCCATTGCCGTTGTTCGCCGATATCACCATACCCTCAGCATCGTAAGTGTAGTTGTTAGAGCCATCGCTGATTACGTTGCCTGCAGCGTCGTAGGTTACGTAGTTGTCAGGAGTGATATGGTTGTTGGCATCGAAGCTGTATAGGATATTGTACCCGCTGCCAGCCGTTACGTTCTGGTGCCAGCGGTTTCCATACCGGTCATAGTCATAGGAAAAGCCCTGTCCAGTTTTGGAAGCGGTCTGCAGCCGGTTGAATTCGTCGTAGGAGTAAGTCCATTTCTTGTTGTAGGACTCATTGCTTACCTTTACGGTACTGTTAGGATTGTAGGTTAGCCCAAGACTGTAGACCAAATTGCCATTGAGAACTGAACTTAGCCGCCCACGCGAATCATAGCTGAGAGTATCCGACATCCCATCACCGAATTTTGCCGACACCACTTGAGCGAGAGGATTGTACTTCACCCCTGAAGGATGGTCTGATGCCCCTGTAAGCAGTGGATTGGGATGGGAGCTATCGCTGAGCGAGCTTGAGACTGTGAGCAGCCGTCCGGCGGTATTGTAGGTGTTGTTGAGGGTTGGCCCCATACCGTTCGACCAGGAGAGTAAGTTGCCAAGGTAGTCGTAGGAGTAGGAAACCGGCCACGTGGTGTTACCGCCGCACTGTGTTGGTGTTTGTTGCCACTCATTCACCACGCGTCCCATCGCATCATAGCTCAGGACATTGCCAGCACAGCTGTTGCCTGATCCACGATAGGTATGGGTCAGTCTGCCCAGCGGGTTTTGAGGAGTGACGCCCCAAATGCTGGTCTGATCGTACTGAAATGTTGTTCCTGGAGTGGTGTACGGAGGAGAGGGATTGTTATCGCTGTATTGAATTTGCGTAAGGCGATGCAATTGATCGTAACTATACGTGGTCGTGAGCGTATAGCCCGCGTTCTGATTGGGGCTCGGGCGGACTCGTTGATAAAGGTCGCCCGGGCTGCCCGTGTCGTAGAAGTACGTTGTTGTACCGGACTCGGGATTTGTTTCGCTAACCACACGCGACAAGCCGTCATAAGTGATAGACCGATTGTTTAAACCCGGCTGTGCGATCTGCATCGTGTTGACGGGACTATCGTAGGTATACAAAGTAAGAAATCCAGTCGCCGCAATATCCTGACCGCACGCTCCGGGAGAGCCATTACTTCCAACTAAGGTGTTTGAGCTCAGTTCGCATACCGATGTGATTCGGCCCAGTCCGTCGACTTGAGAGATTCTCTGCACACGAATGTTGCCGTTGCCCTCGTCCTGTGTGGAGACAGCAGCGCCACTATAGCTGTAGAGTACAGTGTTGTTGTCGGGTCGAGTAATTTTGGTGATGCGATCCAAGGAATCGTAGGAATACACTGTCGTGCCATAAGTCGGATCGCTTGTCGTGGCATAAGGGTTAGAAACCGCTGAGACTCGCCCTAAGCTGTCATAGCCTATGCCGACGTAATCGTTGCCGCCACTTGCGTCAGGATCAGTACTGAACTGCAGCATCGATCTTCCGAGGCCGTCGTATTGAGTCGTGGTTGAGAGTGTTCGACCCCCGCTATCGATCTTTTGTGTTGTGACCACAGCCCAAGGCACTGGGGCTGCCGTGTAGTATGTAAAAGTGGTCTGGCCGCCGTCGGGATAATCTATTTCCGTTGCACGCCAATAGTTTGCATCACCATATGTGTATGTGGTCTGGCGACTGTTCTCATCCTTTGTCCAAAGCAGTAGACCCCCATTGCAATCCCAATGTGCGGAGGTGTGCAAGCCTCCGTAGCGGCTGTCATTTGTCAGGAAGGAATTACCGCAGTCTCCATACGTATAGTATTCTTGAGATCCATTCGGGTCCCAACGCCAGTCAAGCATGCCTGTGTCGAAATAATAGAACTGATCTGTAATCCAGTTGCTTCCTTGAGTCCATCGTTGAAGAGTTGTGAGCATTCCGCGGGGACCGCTCACGGAAATGTGCTGTGGTGTTCCAGTTGTGGTGGCGGGTCCCCACTGATCATAGCTATATGTCGTTTGAGCTTTGACGTGCGCATTACCGTCGTAGACGGTGACTTGGGAGGGATGATCAGCAATAGCTCCTAAGGAAGCGTACTGCATGGTGGTTTTGCGCAGGAGAGCACCTTGCGTGCCACTCCCTTTCGATCCGAAATCATACTCGTCGGTTTCGGTCACTCGACCGTACGTCGGGTCAAGTGCCGTGTGGACCAGACTTGTTCGTCCGCTGGTATTCGGGAATTCGGTGTATGTATAGAGGTCCGTAACCGGCAAGGTAAGGGCATTGTTGTTGCAAGAGTTGTAGCACGTGACGATGGTTTTGAGCAGGCCAAGAGTATGGTCGGTAACCGTGCGGCTGGTTTCGTAATAGTTGAGATTATTCGTGTCAGTTTTGAAATTGATTTGGGTTTGGTTGGTCTGAGGATCGGTGACCGTCGTCGTCCAATTGGGAGTCGATCCCGAACGTGTATATGTCCATGTTGCGACTGACCCATTGTTATTGATTTGGCGAGTTATGCCAGCAGTGCTGCCGTCTGCGCATTCGACACCGTTATTCCCGCCAGTGTATGTGTAGGTAATCGCGGCACCTGTAGGTATGGAAATCGAGTTAATTCGGCCCGTTACATAGCCCGAGCCAAATCCAGGTGTCTGCTCGTAGCCAATGGAGTAGGACCCTCCGCCGGGAAGAGTGATCCCAGTGATGAACGACACTGGCGAAGGACTTGAGTACTCATTTATACCCGAGCAGAGAAAGTGTGTCTGCACTGTGTACTGCGAATAGGTCACAGTAAAGCAAGTCTGCTGGCTGGGATTGGTCGGAGAGGGATAGCAGTAGGTAACATTGCCAGGCGGCGTACCTGAAGCTGTCAGCGCGGTAGTGCCCAGCGTGTCCGTGAAAGTCGTGGTGCCGCTGTTGGTTGTGACCGTGATTACATTGCCGTTTGAATCATTAATGGTTGCATTGCCGGTGGCTTGG